>JAZKEP010000033.1:0-2527 GCA_040387015.1 Bacteroidota bacterium | reverse complement strand
CCTTTGCTTCCTATGCTAAAGGCTACCCCTCCCGAGCGGGGAGTATCGATATAAAAGGAAGCAGATTGCCACGTGTCGGTTGCCGGAAAATACTTTCTTAAATCGCACAATCCTCCTGTACCAATATATGCATTAGCCCCAATGGTCACAGCATTTTTGGCCGATCCGCCAACACCACCAAAAGGAGTGGCACTGGTCCATGAAGAAGTATTTTGATCGTAGCACCGCATATCACCGGTCTCATTACCTGCAGCATCCGATCCGGTTCCTACATAGGCACGGCTGCCTATAGCCATGGCAATACCATCCACCCGTCCTCGTCCGGGAAAAGAGGGCCGGGTAGTCCAGGTGTTGGTGGTGGGATTATACTCATAGCAATCATATTGATAAGGGTAAAACGCATTGGGGTTGATGCCGGTTGTAATATAGCCCCTGCTGCCAATTGCAAACCCAACAGCTCCCCTCCGGATACTTGCTGTGGAGGGTAAACTTGCCCTTGAAGTCCATGTATTAGTTGCGGGGTTAAACTCATACAGATCCTTTGTATAGGCGCTGGCAGTGTTGCCAGTGCCTACGTATGCCCTGGTTCCAATGGTAAACGCAACTGCATCAGTACGCGCTCCGCCAAAAAAATTAGCCTTTTGAGTCCAGGCATTGCTAACCGGGTCATATTCCCAGATATCACTAAAAAGTGTTGAACTGGTGCCGCCAAGCCCAATATACCCCTTGGTGCCCACACTAAAACCGACAGTGCCATAACGGGCAGCACCGCCAAAATTCGCCTTTGTGGACCAGGTGTTACTGGCTACATCATATTCAAAGAACTGGTTACTTGGTTGGGCGAACTGGTTTGCCCCAGTGCCCACGTAACCCTTGTTGCCAATAGCGAAGGCAGCTCCATTACCGCAAACCGCAGGCATATCAGCCAGTTGGGTCCAACCACCTGTTAAACTATCATAAGCCCAGGCATCTATAAGGGAAAAACCAAGACTATACGAGCCCCCACATAAATATCCCTTACCGCCAATGGTAAAGGTTGCTGCCGCCCTTCGCAAACGGGGCTCGCTGAAATCTTTTACAGGATAAGCGATATCGTTCTTCTGGCTCCATGTATTCCCGGTTCCGTACGTTGATGAGCCCACCAGAATGATGAACAAAATGGAAAGGATAAATCGTGTCATAGCTTTGTTTTATTTTATACTATTTAATTGCTTTAGTTCTTCGATGCTAACTGTGGGCGGCATTTGATTTTTTTTTATTTTATCCGCAACCAGGGCGGCCACTTTTTCTGCATCCGCTTTTGATTTAAAGCCGGCTGATCCAGGTTGCCCCGGAATATTCGGTTGGTCAATAATCAATTGCCCTTTCACCATTATCTGATAGCCATAACTGAGGTCGGGCGACTGAAACACCTGCCACGAAACATTGTTTAGGGATTCCTTTGAATCAACCTTCTGGATATTTTCTGCAACTTGATTTACCACTAGTGTATCTGTTTCCTGTTTATTTTGAGATAAATCAGATGTAGTTATGCTTTCGTCTGTGGCAGGATGGTTTCTTGATTGGCAGCCTGCCGCATTGGCCAAAATCAGAAGCATGAAAAAAGACTTATAGGTTAAGGACAAATTAGTAATCAGCATTTACATAAGTTTATATATAGTTAGAATTGAAGTCTTTGTATCGGTGATGAATTAAAGTGCGCTCAGTGTTACCCAGTAACATTTCAAGGTTACTTGCCGGCTAATTATCCATCTGCAAAATAAGTTAAAAGTTGACTATCAAGGATTTTTTTATTTCCAAGAAAAAACCGAGTAGAAAATAAACTCTGACATTCCCTCCCTCACCTGTCCGGTATTGTTTCATCTAAGTTGGTCACAAGACTTTATTGCTGCATAATCCCCAATTACCTTATTCTTTCTAAGAAATTCAAAGATGGTTCACCTTAGGTAATGCATATTATGCTTTTACCCCTATAATTTTAGGTGTAAGAGCATAATATGTAATACCCGGAGTCCTATTTGTAAATATTCCGAAGCACTCGAATCTCCATTACCTTTAACACCATATTTTGTCGCATTCCCTCCGCCTAGAGACGTGGGTTAGTTACGTTCTTTATTGCGCGGTGCGGGCATTTGCTCATCGCGTCCAATCTATTTTAGATCGCAGAAGTAGGGATTCCGTTGACTCTTCCCATAACCGTTTCTTTCCTTATTGCTTATCATATAAAAGAAACGGGTAAAGCTTTAAGAATGGTAACCCATAAAAGAAATACTAAAAGTGTTTTAGTATTTTTCATCATTCAATATTTTAATAGTTAACAAAAAGCTTTTCAACTATTTTGTCTGCTCGATACGGAGCGCTGAACTGCCACTTTTGCCAAACTGCTGTTATGGTTCGTTGTTATTTCAGTCGGTCATAGTGCAGAATTACAATTCCACTGTCGCAGGTAATTGATTTCATTAATTTCAATTGTTGCCGGTTTTCTAATTGGTCAAAAATTGGAACGCCTCTGCCTAATGCAACAGGA
>JAZKEP010000032.1:18712-41825 GCA_040387015.1 Bacteroidota bacterium | reverse complement strand
TTATACTTTTTTGGTTCGAAACTTTAACTTTATTAACTCCAATGTGTCAAAATTTATTGGTAAGTGATTAGTGGCGAGTAGTTAGTTGTAAAACTAATTGCCGGTCGGACGGATAAAGATTACAAATCTTTATATTCAACACTAATACAAATACCTAAAAGTATTGTTCTGGTTATTATCAGAACTAAACTTAAGGGTGACTATAGCGAGGGGGTTCACCTCTTCCCATTCCGAACAGAGAAGTTAAGCCCCTCCACGCTGATGGTACTGGATTAAACCTCCGGGAGAGTAGGTAGTCGCCTCCTTATTTTTAAAAGCCTCACAGAAATGTGGGGCTTTTTTATTTTATTGATGGCAGGCGGATCAGCGGCCCAGAGTGACCAGCTACCCCAGCGCAACTCAATTCTTCAAATACACGTAGCATTCCCTCCTTCCTCCCTTCTCCTTCAATAGCTGCATTCCCTATTCACTCCCCCATCTTCATCCGCCATTCACCAATCCCGCAAATCCATGTACCAGCGTTCCGCAACTCTTGCGGAACGCTGGTACATGGTTCACTGGCGTTCCGCGGCCTTGCGGAACGCTGGTACGTGGCCCACGGGAGTTCCGCAGCCTTTGAGGAACGCTGGTACATCACTTACGGGCGCTGGTACATGGTTCACTGGCGTTCCGCAGCTCTTACGGAACGCTGGTACGCGGCTCACGCGGGTTCCGCAACCTTTGTGGAACGCGGGAAAATGACGCAAAAAGGCGAAAAAATGACCGAAATGGGCCAAAATTCGTGTAAAACCCCTTTTTCGGCCTGTAGGAAGAACTTCGGATGAAAATAGGCAGGCGGTTTCCGGAATAGCCGGCCCTTATATTTATCCCGCTATTACCGGGTTCGGTATATTAAGGATGATAAACCCGTGGGTTTGTATTCGGATATTATAAAGGTGCTTACAGAAATTTATCCGCCAGCGCAGCCGTAGGCTTGTAGCTTTTTTGAGTATTGAAGTCCAGCGGGGCTTCTTTTTTATCGCATCACATCAAAGCGCTGTGTATCGAGCCGAATAAAAATGAAAAGAAGAACGGTAAAAGATAGAAGCGATGAGCCCCCGTAACTGATAAACGGCAGTGGAATGCCGATAATGGGGGCTACACCAATTACCATTCCTACATTAATCAGGAAATGAAAAAACAGAATGCTGGCTACGCAGTAACCATATACCCGGCTGAATTTGGAGCGCTGTCTTTCGGCTAAATAGAGTAATCGAAAAAATAACCCAACAAAAAGTGAAATGATAAATGCGCTACCAAGGAAACCGAATTCTTCACCGAGCGAACTGAAAATAAAATCGGTGCTTTGCTCGGGAACAAACTTCAGTTTTGTTTGGGTGCCTTGTAAATACCCTTTCCCGGCAAGGCCCCCGGACCCAATGGCAATAATGGACTGACGTATATTCCAGTCCTTCCCATCTTCCACTTGCTTTCCTAACAGTACGTTAATTCTATCCTGCTGGTGCGGCTTCATTTTATTGAAGGCGAAATCGACCGAAAAAATGAAAACTGCCGAAAGCAGCCAAAACCCCAGCGCTGTCCAAACCAGTTTTTTATTTTTTCTGGAAAAATAAATAATGAGAAGTGCAATGCCTAGCAGCGTTCCGATAAGCCAATACTTTGAAACCACAAGTGCCAGAATTCCAATAACGATGACCGATGCGCCTATGATAAGAAAGTAAGATTCTAAACCTTCACGAAACAGAACAAGTGAAAGCGCCAGAAATACAATTGCAGAACCGGCATCGCCTTGTACCAAAACAATGCCCATGGGAACTACTATAAAGAGGAACGCCTTCCATTTATCTCGCCATTTTCTAATATCAATGCTGAGCCCCGACATAAATTTGGCAAGCCCCAAACTGACTCCAAACTTTGCAAACTCCGAAGGCTGCATAGTAAACGAACCCAATCGGATCCAGTTTTTTTGATTGTTGATAGAAACACCGATAAACATTACAGAGATAACAAGCACCAAAACAAGAATGAGAATCGGGTAGGAGAGTGTCAGATAAAGTCGCGAATCAATTAACAGTATAAGAAAGGCAATGATTACCGATGCAATCATCCACTGAAACTGCTTGCCACTGGGAATGCTTGAGTCGAGAATACTTTTTTCTGTTCCTCCGGAGGAGGCGGAATAAATAATGAACCATCCCAGCACTGCCAGTAGTGCATACAGAATTACTGTAAGCCAGTCCATTTTACCAGTAATAGATTCTTCTTTCCGTGCCAATGTTTTGTATTTACTACTAACTACTCCTCCGCTGCTGCATTCATACCAGCAGATTTATTTGTCTGCACTCCGTATTTGTTCAACAAGTTTGTTTCCATCATTCTTACCTCAATAGGTAATCGTTTTGTTTGAATGGTGTCGTTCAAATATTTTTCTACTAGTAAACTGGCGATAGGGGCAGCATACGTAGAGCCGAAACCACCGTTTTCAACTACCACAGCAATTGCAATTTTGGGATTATCCTTTGGTGCAAAACCGGCAAACATGGAGTGATCATCTCCATGGGGGTTCTGAGCCGTTCCCGTTTTTCCGCATAAAGTAATTCCTTCAACCCGCGCAGCTCGCGCAGTGCCGGCCTCCACTACTTCAAAAAGTCCTTCAACCACAGGAATAAAATGTTGCTCATCTACCAGTATTTTATGTTTCTCGTAGGGATGTGTTACATCTTTATTGGTTTCGGGGTCTATTATTCTTTTTACAATATGGGGCGTTATCCAATAGCCATGATTCGCTATTCCGGCAAAAATATTTGCCATTTGAAGCGGTGTGGTAAGAACTTCCCCCTGTCCGATACCCAGCGAAATGATAGTGGCAAATTTCCAGCGGTTCTCTCCGTAAATCTTATTGAAATATTTTACTGTTGGGATATTGCCCCTCACTTCACTCGGCAAATCAATGCCGGTTTTTACGCCCAACCCAAAACTGTTGCAAATTTTCACCCACTTGTCGAAGGATTGTGAGGAGCTCATACCTGGATTTTTCTCTAATGAATTTCGAAAAGTTTGACAGAAATAAGGATTGCACGATTGTGCTAAAGCGTATTGAAGATTTTGGGGTGAAGGATGTTTATGCGAACAATGTACTATAACACCACTTGCATTATACGCCTGGTTACAAGGATAGCCGTAATCGGGGGTCTGCACTCCTTCTTCCAAAGCAATCAGCGCAACTACTGGCTTGAAAGAAGAACCCGGAGGATAAGTAGCCAGCGTAGGTCGGGAATATAATGGCAGAAGTGAATCGGTAAGCAGCGCTCTGAAATTTTTACCGCGCACCGCACCGCATAATAAATTAGGATCATAGCCCGGACTGCTCACCATAGCCAGAATTTCTCCCGTTGCCGGTTCAATGGCTACCACGCTCCCTTTTTTGTTTTGCATCAGCAGTTCGGCATACTCCTGCAATTTGATATTGAGGGTTGAGATTACATTATCTCCCGAAATAGCTAGCGTATCATATTGCCCACTTCCAAAGCTTCCAACCTCGCGACCGTTCACATCGAAGAATGCCAACTTTTTACCTCGCTTACCGCCTAGCTCCTTTTCATATACTTTTTCAATGCCGCTTTTACCTACATAATCCCCGGGTTTATAATAACCTTTCGAAGCTTCAATCTGTCTGTCATCCACTTCGCCAATATCACCAAGAATAGTTGCAGCTACTTTATGAGGGTACTTTCGAATGGTTCGAACTTGGCCGTAAAACCCGGGAAATAAATACATGTATTCCTGCAAGCGGGAATAATTTTTTAGTGACATCTGTTTAGAAAAAACATTTGGTACGCGGTAGTAGCCTTTATTTTTCTTCATTTTTTCAAAACGATCCAGCAAATCTTCTTTAGTAATATTGAGCAGATCGCAAAGTTTAATAGTGTCGAAGCCCTTCGCCTTTTTTGTTTCATAGGGCGTAACCATCAAATCGTAAATGGCTTCATTGAATACTATTAGTTCTCCGTTGCGATCATATATCATCCCGCGAGTGGGATAAATGTCTAATTCCTTAATGGCATTGTTCTTAGCGAGCGCTACATAACTTCGATCAATTACCTGCAAATAGAATAATCGAATAAGAAATATCACGGCAAAACTTACCATGATAATCCGAATAACTTGATAGCGGTTTTTAAATAAATCTTTACTCACGAAGAAGGTTACAGATTAAACGTATCGTCTTTTCTTTCTTGATGAAAACAGGAAAAGAAAAATCAACATAAAGATGACAGAAACTAAAGAACTCAAGGCAATTTTAATCAGGAGCAAAAAGAAATTCAGGAAGGTAGCTGCTTCTACTAAGAAGTAAAAGGTAAGATAGAAAAACATAGATATGCCAAGGTAAACAACAAACCAGGTAATGCCCTGCGAATAAACATTCGGACTGATTTCAAATTCGGTTCCCTTGGGTGTAATTACATTGATTAGGAACGGACGGAGGTAAGCAATGAGCAGGCAAGCCGCAGCATGCATTCCAATGGAGCCAAGAAAATAATCGAGCATAAGCCCTGCAGAAAATCCCATTAACATGAGCAGCCAGCGAGGCGTTGCAAATGGTAAAAGCAAAATGAAAAGAGGGAAAACGTAAGGATTTACAAATGAGCTGAAATTTATATTGCTGAAAATAAGTGCCTGGGTAAGCAATAGAAGTAAAAGCCGAAAGATATTGACGGGAATCTGATTAATCATTCTTCTTTACAAGCGTGTCAAGTGATTGAATTTCTTCTTTCCGGATATTGTTCACCACATATACATAACTAAGACTGCCGAAATTGGTGGAGAGGTTGATAGTAATGTCGAGAAAATTCTTGTCGGCTTCCATTTTTACATCGCTTACAGTGCCTACCATAATATTACGTGGAAACAATTGAGAGAAGCCGCTGGTTACTAAAGTATCGCCCACTTTCACCGGCACGTGTTTAGGAATATCTTCCAAACTGGCCTTGATGGAATTCACTCCATCCCAATGCATGTTTCCGAAAAATTCATTCTTCTTGAACTTGACGCTTACTTTAAAATCTTTGCTTAACACACTCATCACCGCTGAATAATTATCTGTCACGCTTACTACTTGTCCTATAATTCCATTTGCATTTACAACTCCCATTTGTTTCTGAATACCTTGATTTTTTCCTCTATCAAGATAGACAAGGTTCGAGGCCCGGTTTACCGAGTTGTAGATAACACGGGCAGAGATATATGTATAATGTTGAACTGTTTTTGAGATGGAGTCGCTCACTCTTCCCGAATCAATATGGGTATCGTATTTTGAATCGTATAAAGCTGCTCTTAGCTTTGCATTTTCCTCTACCAAACTATCGCTGAATCTGCGGAGATGCAGGTAGTCATTTATTCCGCTGTAAGCGGCATATAGTTTACCGCTTGATTCATTTGCTACGTTCATATACACTACTTCGTTGTAATGTTTATTACGGTAGATGAGATAAAAACAGAAAACTTCGAGCGACAGAAAAAGAATGAAAAGATAATAGCGGAGAAAAAACTGGAAGAGATTATACACTTTATGAAGTTTACAGTTTTACAGTTGACAGTTCACGGCAAATACAAAATTGCATTACTGTCAACCGTGAGCTGTCAACTGTAAACTAATTTTAGTCATCCATTAAGAAAGTAAACTTGTCAATATTCTTAAGCGCAATGCCCGTCCCGCGAACCACAGCACGCAAAGGATCTTCCGCTACATGAACAGGTAATTTTGTTTTTTGGCTGATCCGTTTATCTAAGCCCCTTAACAAGGCACCACCACCTGTCAGATACAATCCCGTTTTAAAAATATCAGCCGCTAATTCAGGAGGTGTTGTTTCCAACGCTTTCAGAATAGCTTCTTCAATTTTAGAAATTGATTTGTCAATTGCATGAGCAATTTCAGAATATGAAACAATAATCTGCTTTGGAATACCCGTCATCAAATCGCGCCCGTTTACCGCATAATCATCCGGTGGCGTATCAATATCGGTTAATGCAGAACCAACATTTATCTTAATCATCTCAGCAGTACGTTCACCAATCAGCATGTTGTGCTGCCTGCGCATGTAATCAACAATATCTAAGGTGAATTCATCTCCCGCTACACGAATAGATTGGTCGCAAACGATTCCGGAAAGTGCAATTACGGCTATTTCAGTTGTTCCACCACCAATATCAATAATCATGTTGCCGTTGGGTTCCTGCACATCAATTCCAATTCCGATAGCGGCTGCCATAGGCTCATGAATCATCTTTACATCCTGCCCGCCTGCCTGTTCAGCAGAATCTTTCACCGCCCGTTTTTCTACTTCCGTAATACCGGAAGGAATGCAGATAACCATTTTGTAGCGTGGAGGAAAGAATGGCTTTTTGTCGCCATAAATCATGTTGATCATTTCCCGAATCATGCTTTCTGCCGCACGGAAATCTGCTATTACACCATCTTTAAGCGGACGAACAGTTTTGATATTCGCGTGTGTTTTTTCGTGCATCTGCATTGCTCTTAAGCCTACTGCAATCACTTTATCTGTTCTACGGTCTATAGCTACTATTGAGGGCTGATCAACTACAACTTTATCATTGTGAATGATAAGCGTATTGGCGGTGCCGAGGTCAATGGCTATTTCCTGAGTTAAAAAATTAAACAAAGCCATGCTTTGATATTGGTTTTGAAGATTTCGAATTGCGGGCAAAGTAGAGAAAATCTTGTCACACTTGGCCAGACTTTTCAACAATAATTATTGCGTTGTAAACGAAGTTTTTTTAATGCTTAAAATGCCTCACTCCGGTCATCACCATCGCCTGATTATTTTTGTTGGCTGCTTCAATGGAATCATTGTCCTTGATGCTTCCTCCTGGTTGGGCAATAGCGGTGATCCCCGCTTCATTCGAAATGGTTACACAATCAGGGAAAGGGAAAAACGCATCACTCGCCATAACTGCACCTTTTAGATCGAAGCCAAACTCTTTTGATTTACGGATAGCGTTTTGCAGTGCATCTACTCTTGAAGTTTGTCCGCAATTGCTACCAATGAGTTGTTTGTTTTTCACTAAGGCAATTCCGTTGCTTTTTAAATGCTTAACAGCAATAACTGCAAACTCCAGATCGGAGATTTCTTTTTCGGTTGGCGTCTTAGTGGTAACCGTTTTAAATTCATTCTTGCCTTCAGCTTTGGTATCCGCACCCTGTTCCAAAACTCCGTTCAACAGATTCTGGAAAATTTTAGAGGAGGTAACTTTTGCTTTCTGCTTAATGATGATGCGGTTCTTTTTAGACTTAAGAACAGCCAGTGCCTCTTCATCGAAATCGGGTGCAGTAAGCACTTCGAAGAAGAGCGAATTCATTTCGTTGGCTGTTGCCAAATCTATTTTCCGGTTAGATGCAATTACACCACCAAAGGCAGAAGTTGTATCGCAGGCAAAGGCCGCCTTATAAGCTTCGGAAATAGTTTCGCGCGAAGCGAGGCCACAACTATTGGTATGTTTGATGATAGCAATAGTTGGTTCTGTAAATTCAGCTACAAGATTGATGGAAGCATCCACATCCACTAGGTTATTGTAGGAAAGTTCCTTGCCATTCAGGATATCAAAAATTTCATTCAGGTCTCCGTAGAAAACTCCACGCTGATGGGGGTTCTCACCATAGCGCAATACTTTACCGTTCAGCTCACTCTTTTTAAAAACCTCGAAGTTGTATTCGCGGTTGAAGTAATTGAAGATATGGGTATCGTAATGCGAAGAAGTCATGAATGCTTTAGCTGCATACTTCTTTCTATCAGCTAAATCACTTTCGCCATTTTTGGTTTGCAGTAATTCAAGAAGAGAAGCATAATCATTGCGGGATGAAACAATAATTGTGTCGTTAAAGTTTTTTGCTGCAGCACGTATCAGCGAAATTCCACCGATGTCAATTTTTTCAATTACATCATCTTCGCCTTTGCCGGCTTTTACGGTTTCTTCAAATGGATATAAATCAACAATCACTAAATCAATTTCTGGAATTTCGTATTGCTTCATCTCTTTCTGGTCGGTAGCATTATCTCTTCTACCGAGAATGCCGCCAAAAATTTTAGGATGAAGCGTTTTTACTCTTCCGCCTAAAATAGATGGGTAAGAGGTAAGGTCTTCTACCGCAGTTACTTTCACTCGAAGTCCTTCTATAAAACTTTGTGTGCCTCCGGTGCTGTAAATTTTTACTCCTAGTTTATCGAGTTCTTTTACAATCAGGTCTAAGTTGTCTTTATAGTAAACGGAGATGAGGGCTGAGTTAATTTTCTTGCGCATAATAGAAGAGATTTTGGAATTGCGCGCAAAAGTAAAATTTGAGAGGGTTGAATTTGCAGAGTTGTGTTAAAGTTTTCAACTAAGAATCAACCAAGCAATTGCTCAATTGTTTTCGGGAACCATTCATGTTCCAACGCCTGCACTCTAGAGGCAAGCGTTTCAGGGTTATCGGTAGGGAGAATGGCAATTTGCTTTTGCAGTATCACTTCACCTTCGTCGTAACGTTCGTTTACATAGTGGATGGTGAAACCTGTTTCAGTTTCTTTGCCAGCGCACACGGCTTCGTGAACTTTAATGCCATACATTCCTTTGCCGCCATGTTTAGGCAAAAGCGCAGGATGAATATTGACGATGCGGTTGGGGAACTGTTGTAAAAGAAATGCCGGAACAAGCTGAAGAAAACCCGCCAGCACAATCATATCAATATGCTGCGATTGCAATAACCGGGTCATTCGCTCTGCATCATTAAAAAAATCTTTGCTTACAATGGCTGATATAACTTTATTGCTGTGTGCAGTTTTTATCACTCCCGCTTCGGGATTAGTGGTAACCACCAAGGCTACTTTAATGGAGGAATGATTCTTAAAATGTTCAATAATACGCTGCGCGTTGCTTCCTTTTCCGCTGGCAAAAATGGCAATATGTTTCATCGGCTTTTTTCGTGGGGCTGAAAATAAAAATAATAAGATGGTTGAATGGATGGTTGGATGATTGGGGGTTTACATCCAGCCAATTATCCATCTATCCAATTTCTCTTAGATTTACTTCGCGTTATGCTGAAAGATTTATTTAAAAAGAAAGAGGCGGTTGTTACCCGCGACCCCGCCAAAACCGACTTCTGTTACTATCCTTTTTTTCAGGTGCTGCTGGCGGCCGATGGTAAGTATATGCCCTGTAGTCACCATGTTGCTTTTATGGCCAAGGATGGCAAAGAAATGACAGCTGATAAGCATTCGATAGAAGAAGCATGGAACAGTGATTACATGCAAACACTGCGTCAGAATTTCAAGAATAACATTCGAAGTAAGGGATGCAATCAGTGCTGGAAAGAGCAGGCGCTGGGTTTAAAGCCTATGCGCTATGATTCGTACGGCTACAACATTCCCGAAAGCCAGGTAGAGAACCCCGAAACACCTATGCGGGTGGAAATAAATGCCAGCAATGTTTGCAACTTGCGTTGCCGCATCTGCTGGTCGCACGCCTCTTCGCGCTGGATTAAAGAAGCGAAAGAGCTATATGGCCAGGATGGAGAAATTCACCTGAACATGACGCCCGATAATCAGGCCATCATACGCAGATGGGTGCCGCATTTTACCCAAATTGGTTTTTTTGGCGGTGAGCCGCTGATGAGCGAAGCGAATATTGAGTTGATGCGCTATTGTGTAAAGACCGGCCATAGCAAACATATTTCACTGCTGATAAATACCAACGGCACTATTCATTCCGATGAAATTGTTTCGCTTTTCAAACAGTTCAAAAATGTTTATCTCAATTTCAGCATAGATGATATTGGTGCGCGCTTCGAGTATCAACGCAGTGGTGGTAAGTGGAACGAGGTGGTGGAGAATATGAAGAAGTATATTGTCCATGGTGGCTTTAAAGGTGGCGACCAGATGGAAATAAAAATATGCTGTTCGGTTACCAGCATGAACATTTATTATTTCCCTGAGTATTTCGAGTTTATGAATGAACATTTCCCAGGCTTGCCGGTGTTCTGGAATTTAGTGTTTCAACCCTGGGAGTTATCTATTCAGTTGTTGCCACGCGAAGTAAAAAACATGATTGCCGAGCGCCTTCGCACTTTTGTGCGCACTACCTATAAAATTGAAGAGCGCAGAACCAAAACCATTGAAAATTTGGTTCAATATCTCGATGGGCATGATGAGCGCGACTTTGGAGAGTTTTTCCGCTACATCACCCGACACGATAAATTCCGTATAGAAAGTTTTTTGGCCACGTTCCCTGAATTCTACGAAGCAATTGAAAAGTACAAGCCTGCCGATGTGTCGATGGAAGTGGCGGTGTAAAAAAATTAAATTCTTTTTTCAGGGCGCACAGTACTTCTGCCGGGTTCAATTTTTCTGAACATAGAGCTGCTTTTCATCCAGCATATCAGCAATCAGTTTTATCCATATAAGAATGCAGGGCAGTGCCTTTAAGGTATAGGGTTTTACATATTCTTCTCTAACTACGGCCGGAAAAAGATCGGTTGGTGAAAGAACGGTGAACACAAATGCAAAACAAAGTAGCGCAATATTTAAGGTACTTTTTTTGGCCGCAATAAACCATAATGCAACACCTGTTATGGCTATAATAAACGTTGCCGACTCGGCTTTGTGATTAAAAATTACTATCCAGATTAAAATGGAAGCCAGCGCCCATAATCTGAATGTATATTTTTCGTACTCAGTATATCTTATAAATGGAATCAGAAAAACTGCTGCCCCTGCCAGCACTATTATGTTTTTATTAAGCACTAAGCCAAACCAGGTATTTAGCCATCCCATAACGGAGTATCCTAATGAATTGGAATGGTCGTTACTCAGCATGGCTGAATAGCTACTAAAGAGTTTCATATATTGGGTAAAATCAACAAACAACAGAGGAACAAGCCATAACAGAATGGTACAGAAAAATGCGGAGAGGGCTAATTTCCATTTTTGAGGGTAGAAGAGAAATAGCGCCAGACCGACTATTCCAAACAATTTTATGTAAACGGAAAACACAATGCACAGCGCTGCCAGCAGATATTTTCTATTCTCAAGCAGCCCGAATGACAATACCAACAAACCCGACATCAGGCCGTTGGACTGGGCGTTTTGCATAGAGGTCATTAACTCAATTAAAACAATGAGCAGTACCCCTCCTTTTTGAAGGTTAGTTAATTTGGGTAGATAGTAAACGGCAAACAGAAGAAAAAGGGCGTTTAGCAAATTCCACGTGCAGAGGCCAAGCCAATCCGGCAATAGGGCGAAAGGACCGAAGAAGGCTGAAAAGGTAGGGGTATATTTGTATAAATCCCAGTGCTCATTGGGATACAGAACGTATAAATCCTGCTGATTTTTTAAATGATGGGAAGACTTTTCGAAAATGGTATAATTATTATATCTGTTATACTCAACCCCACCTTTGTGAAAAGTTTTGGTGCCCGATACCAGCGCTTGAATACTTGCCGCCAATGCAAATGCAACATACAGCACAACCATGATGTATGGGGTTGACACAATTTTTTCGATTCTTTTGTTCAAGGTCTTTAGTTAAATAACAATGGTAACTACTGAGGGGCAGAGTTTAAAATTATATGAATCATGTTGTTAGGCATATAGCTCAACCGATTGTTTACTGCCATCACTCGTCAAACCTAAAAAACTTCTCGTATCCTGTAAAGACATTATCCGACTCAATAACTTTGTATTCAGTAATCAAATTTTAGGAGGGAAGAGAAGGCACTTAATGTAAATATTTTGCTGCACTATCACCCGAATCTGAAACTCTGCCCAACACGCTGTTGGAGGAGAACACAGCATTGAAAGCGGAATTGGAAATAGTGAAAAGTGCTGCAGAAGAATTTCCGAAAGCGCAGCTCAATATTTTGTGCGAAGCGATGAAGCAAAGCAGGCCGGAATTGCCCCCTAGACATTTTTGGGCCATTAACCTTGCAGATGCAAAAAGCAATCATGGACTTTGGCCACACTCACTACATGGGCTATACTTTGTTTCCTTAAGTATTCATTACTTTCGTAAGTCAAATGCCCGCAAGCATGAGCCTTATTATTTATGCCATACCGGTTTTCTTTTTGCTAATAGGCATTGAGTTGCTTATAGCAAAAATGAAAAACCTGAGTTACTACCGAATGAACGATGCTATTGCCAATCTTAGCTGCGGCATCGGCTCGCAGATAAGCGGCATTTTTACTAAAACCTTTACGTTCATCGGCTACCTCTATTTATATGAGCATTCTGTTTGGAAGATTGAAAACAACGTAGTTACCTTTATTCTCCTTTTTATCGGGGTCGATTTTTTCTATTACTGGTTCCATCGCCTGGCGCACGAAATCTCTTTTCTGTGGGGTAGCCATGTGGTGCATCACCAAAGCGAAGAATATAACCTGACCGTGGCACTTCGTCAGGCATGGCTGCAGGGCGCTTTTAGCTGGGTGTTTTATCTGCCGTTGGCGGTAGTAGGGTTTTCGCCTGCTGCTTTCCTTACCATTGCATCGCTGCAAACTTTGTATCAGTTCTGGATTCACACTAAGCTCATAAACAAAATGAATCCCGCGTTTGAATATGTTTTTAATACGCCTTCGCACCATCGCGTTCATCACGGGGTTAACCCAAAATATATTGACCGCAACCACGGAGGCACACTCATTATTTTCGATAGATGGTTCGGAACCTTTCAGGTAGAAGAAGAAGAAGTGGTGTATGGCATTACCAAGCAAACCAATAGCTGGAACCCGCTGTGGGTCAACTTTGAATACTGGATTGATTTATTTAAAGAAGCTTTTCAGGTAAAACAGGTAAAGAATTTTTTTCTGATGATGTTTAAAATGCCTGGCTGGAAACCCGAAGAACTGGGTGGTGTGGCCCCGCTGAAAGAAGTAACCCCGCAAACGTTTCATAAATACAATACCGAAATTTCGGGAGGCATGACCAATTACGCTTTTACCCAATTTGTAATTGTGCTGCTCAGCACCACTGTTTTTCTGGTGCTGCAATCAAAACCACCTTTCAGCGAAAGCCTTGTGCTTAAAACATTAGTGGCATCGCTCATTGTTCTTTCGCTGGTAACTATCGGAGGAATTTTTGAGCGCAAAAGCTGGGTGCCCGCATTGGAATATTTAAGAATTGCCGCTATCAGCATTTTTGTTTTTGCACTGCTGCGCCACTCATCGCTTATCTTTGTGGCTGGAATTGTAACAGGTATTGTAGCATTGGGCTCTGCGTTGTGGTTTACACGCTACCTGGGCGAGTTCCAAAATAAAGTTCAAGAACATGCTGCTTCAAATATTTAAAATGATGGAACCCACCGATGACCCGGTGGTGTATGCTATCCCTTTCTTTGTGTTGGCAATTGCTGCCGAGCTTTATATTAACTGGAAAGAGAAACTGAATTTATATGAGTCGAAAGAAGCCCTCTCTTCCATCGGCATGGGGCTTGGCTCGCTGGTCATTGATATCCTTATGAAAGGGCTGGCGTTTGGAACCTATATGCTGCTATATCAGTTTCGCATATTTGAATTAGGATGGCATTGGTATACATGGGCGCTCATTTTCTTTGCCGATGATTTCACCTTCTACTGGCATCACCGCCTCAGCCACGAAATCAGGATTTTGTGGGCCTCTCATGTCAACCATCATTCTTCACAAACTTTAAATCTTGCAACTGCGCTTCGTCAAAGCTGGGGCGAGCAGTTTTATAAATTCTTCTGGTGGCTTTGGATGCCGTTGGTGGGTTTTCCCCCGCTGATGATGTTAATGATGATGAGCATTTCACTCATCTACCAATACTGGGTGCATACCGAGCTTATCAGGAAATTGCCGAAGTGGTTCGAATTCTTTTTTAATACCCCTTCGCACCACCGCGTTCATCATGCCAGCAATGTTCGCTACTTAGACCGGAACCATGCGGGTATCCTGATTATATGGGATAGAATGTTCGGAACATTTTCAGAAGAAAGGCAGGAAGAAAAACCAATCTACGGGCTCACCAAAAACATTCACACTTTCAATCTGTTTAAAATTGCTTCGCACGAGTTTTTCGATATCTGGAAAGATGTAAAGAGCGCACCCAAATTTTCTGACAAGCTGAAATACATTTTCTATTCACCGGGCTGGAGCCACGATGGCCCCGATCTTCGCGCCCGCACGTTGCGCAAACAATTAGCCCCGCAGAATAAATAGTTACGATTACTTTCGCCCCGAAATTATTCGGTATGAAGAAATTTTTCCTGCTTTCCACTCTTGCCTGTTCATTATTGTGTGTTGTCTCCTCTTGTAAGTACAACGAAGAATATCAGGTGATAAATGCCAAGAACGAATTCTCTATTTCCGTTCCTTCATGGATGAAAGAGGAAGAAACGCTGGCTCCGGGGGCACCTTTTCAATATGCCAACCGCTTCAGAAATTTTTATGCCATTGGGCTGATATCTAAAAAGGATACGGCCACTGCCGAGTTCAATTATTATTGGAATAATAATCTCACAGCCCTAAAAAAATCTTTGACAAAGCCTTTGGTTACTGATTCCATACCTGTTGAAATAAATGGGGTGAAAGGGATGAGGGCAGAGATTTTGGGAAAACTGGAGGGGGAGAACATTTTCTTTAGCGAGGTATTGCTGGATGGTAAGGCAAAGTACTACCATTTGAGTGTTTGGGTAAGGGGCGATGAAAGAAAACTTCGATTTAAAGAAGATATCAATAAAATCCTTGGCTCATTTAAGGAACTATGATTTGGGAGAATTGTCACAGAAGTGTCATTTTTTTCTTAAAAAACATAGTTCATTCAATTCTCTTGACTCAATTGATAGATTTGCGTTCTAAATATTTCATAACATCAAAACCAATATAGAATGAAAGCAAAATTTACCCTACTGACGTTTTTTGTTGCTGCCTTTTTTGCAGCTAATGCACAGCAAATCCCCAATGCGGGTTTCGAAACCTGGACCAATCCAGGTAATCCGGATGGTTGGGGAACCTGGGAAACTGCCACTGGTGCGCCACTGGGATTAGCTACTAAAGACACGGTTTTAAAAAGAGAAGGCAACGCTTCTTTAAAGCTTAAAACGGATTCCGTGCAGGCTGGTCCGCAAAAATTATTAATTCCCGGCATGGCTTCTTTAGGAGCTGCTGTTTATTCACCACCTAACATCAATTTCTTTGGAATTCCTTTTACATTCCGACCGGACACTTTGTTCTTTTCATATAGATATGCTCCGGTAGGAAGCGATACAGCATGGTTAGAACTACAAATTTCAGGCACTGCCGGTGATTTGCTGGCAGGTGGCTTACCGTTAACTTCAACACTGGGACAATGGGTGGATATTTTTGTGCCGCTAACCGGAGATATTGCACCTGGCGCAGTAGATTCAATTCGTATTCTTTTTACTTCCAGCCTGCCATCTGGTTTTGGAATTCAGGGATCGGTGCTGAATGTTGATGCAATCAGGGTAGGTTATGTAGCCCTTCCGAATGCACTTCAAGAGGTTGCGAATAAATTGAATATCGCTGTTTACCCAAATCCGGTTAAGGATGTAATTATCATTTCAGCGGATCAAAACACTGAAGGTCTTCGTGCAGTAATTTCAGATATAACTGGCAAAATAGTTTCCGTAAACGAACTTTCGGGACAGAAAACAGCAATTAACCTTTCTGAGCTTTCTAATGGAATGTATATTTACCGTATTGCCGATAAAGCGGGTAACATTTTCAAGCAGAATAAATTTAATGTAGTTAAGTAGTTCAGTGATATAAAAAGCAAAAAAGCCCTTCAGATATTCTCTGAAGGGCTTTTTATTTCAGTTTATTTATAAACCTGCCTTCGCAGAATAGCATAAAGCCAAACTACAAATAACCCGCCCGCTATACAATAGCCAGTAAAACTCCAGGCATTCATACCGTAATAGTAAGTTACATTATCGCCATAATTAGCAAGCAAAGAAATAGACGAGCTTATCATGAGCGCGCATATAATATATGTAAGTGACTGACGGGTGCTTACGCTGTCCCATTTTTTCAGAGCATATCCATACCCCTGCAACTCAATTTCTGTATGTAGCTTTCCTTTAGAGATTTGTTGAATAATACCTCTTACCTCAACCGGAAAACTATTCATAAATCCACTGAGGTTAGAAAAACGCTCTGCTGCTTCAATTGCCAAATTCTCAGGCTTGAACTGTTCTGTCAGCAACTTTTGTCCATACGGCCGAATGAATTCATACGTTTTAAAATTCGGGTGAAGTTTTTTGCCGATACCCTCCAGAATGGCAAATGCACGGAACACAAGAAACACACTGCCGGGAACGGTAATGTGATAATCATACATAATTTTTTGCAAGCGCAAGATAACATCCTGAATAGAACTTTCGCTTACATCTAAGTAGGCGTAGTCTTCAATCATATCGTTCAGGTCGTAAACAAACTGCCGCATGTCGGTAATGTTATCCTCCACTGCCAACTTTCGCATCTGTGATGCCATTTCGCGGGCGTCATACTTGCTCATAGCAATAAAAATTCCCGCAAAGGCATACTTATCTTTTTTCATCAACTGCCCTACCATCCCGAAATCGAGAAGTATTATCGTTCCCTCCCGGTTCACGAGTATATTGCCGGGATGTGGGTCTCCGTGAAAATATCCGAATTCAAAAATTTGTGAGAGATACAGGTCCATCCCTTTCTCTACTATGCGGGCAGGGCTGATACCCCATTCTTTCAATTGGTCTACATCGGTAATCTTACATCCCTCGGCAAATTCCATAATTAATACCTTGCGGGTACTAAATTCACGATAGGCTTTCGGAACATAAAAGTCGGTGCGATGGCGATAGGTAGTACGGAAGCGGTCAATATTTCGCGCCTCATTCTGGTAATCAAGTTCCTTGGTAATGGCTCTTTCAAAAACCCGAACTACTTCCTCCCCATTCAACACTCCCTGCTTCTTCATATAGCGGTCCATTCTTCGAACTGCTTCTTTGATGATGCTCAAATCCTGTTCAATAATTTCTGCAACATCGGGTCTCTGCACTTTAACCACCACCTCTTCACCGGTTCTCATCTTAGCTTTATATACCTGCCCGATAGAAGCAGAAGCCATAGGCGTTTCGCTAAACTCTTCAAACACCTCCCCCAGTTTGCTGCCTATTTCGTGCTCAATAATAATTTTAGCTTTTGCAAAAGGAAATGGAGGCACACGATCCTGTAGCTTTTCAAATTCCTTCACCAGTGCCTCGGGAATAATATCGGGGCGGTTACTAAGCACCTGCGCCAGTTTGATAAAAGTGGGCCCCAATTCCTCCGCAGCCATGCGCACGCGCTCGTAGCGCGAATACTCCATTACGGGCTTTTCATCGCGCAGCCATTTAATACGCATACTTTCGGTAACTAAGTTCCGAAGGGTAGAGTTGGCAATGAAATCTTCGAACCCATACTTGATAAGAATGCCGAGTATTTCCCGTGTGCGGTTAAGATTGCGGAAAGTTTGGTTGAAGATCATTCGGCCTAAAGGTAAAAACTAAGGGCACAAAAATAAAAATGCCCCCGAGTACTCGGGGGCATTTTTATTTTGAAATGGGAAATTACTTAAGCAGTTGGAGCAGCAGGAGTTGCGGTTGCAGCCGGTTTGGTGCGGTTTCTAACTCTCTTTTTAGCTGGTTTTTTAGCAACTGGTTTTGCCGCTGCTCTAGGAGCTGGCGAGCCTTTTACTTTCAATTGTCCTTCAAGTTTCTCAATTCTCTTTTGAAGTTTAGAAACTTCAGAAGAAGAGAATTTCACAAACTTGTGAACCGCTTCGTTGTACTTAGCTTCGATTTCCGGTCTGCGGGCTTCAACTTTTTTAATTGCCTCGCCTACAAGCTTCTTACCGTCAGCTTCGCTCACTTTGCCTTTTTTTACTAATTCGTTTACTGATTTCTGAACTACATCAGCAGTGTGTGCTGCAAGTCCAACTCCTGAATAGAAATACTTTTTCAGGTTTTCTTGAAGGTTGTTAGTTGCCATGTTTTTAATGGTTTTTAGTTGTTAATAATGTTTACGCTGTTGTCATATTCAATGCCAATACATCGTAATCGCGGCAAAAATAAACTTTGATTTGGTATAACCTCTCAAATTATTGTTAAGCCGATGCAAATAAAACGCAATGCTGGCAAGGGTTTCAATGATACAACTCATACCCAAAATTTTTTTTATCATAAGTTTTAAAAAATAGTGACAGGCAGGAATGACAGAACGAATTGTCTGATGGGTTAAATTCAACGGCTTATTTGACAGGGGAGAAATCAGGGCAGGTTATATTTTTTGTGCAGGTGTGCTCTGTGATTTGTGCGAGTTATTTTTTCTAAACCTTATTTCTAATCAGTCCGGTACGAAGTAGCCTGCCGCAACCTTGCAATAGCCATTTTAACAAAAAAACATGCATAATGCGATTATTTATCGCAAACCATCATCCCGAACCCGGGAAGCAGACAGCTAGTCTTTGGAGAATGTTGTGATTAAACCACAAGTGCCCGAGAGGGTTTGGGTTATTGTTTTGAGGAATGTAAACCAGGAATTTTAATTTCAACTATAATTTGAACTATGCCTAAAGTGTTTCAGTATCTTTTTCTGTTCGTTTCGGCCATTGAAATAGTTGCCGAGATAAGCGGCAATAACCTGCTTCGCTTTATTTTCAAACCCTTGCTGATGCCTGCCTTAATTATGTTTTATGTATCAGCAATAGGTGGGCTTTGGAACCGGTTTCATAAGCAAATTACGGCTGCCTTTTTCTTTTCGTGGATAGGTGATGTGGCATTGATGTTTGTTTTTAAGAATGAAAATTTCTTTTTAGTCGGGCTGGTGGGCTTTCTGATAGCCCATATCCTCTATGCTGTTTCTTTCAGTAAAGTGCAAGATACAGAAGCGTTGCCCCTGTTGTCAGAGAAACGGTGGGTGTTAATCCCTTTGGTGATATACATGGTGGTGTTCCTTTATTTGTTGGTTCCTGCAGTAAACGGAAGTGAAAAAACGCAACCTTTCCTTATTCCTGTTTTGATATACTCCGCTGCTATTGCAATCATGGTGGCTTTCTCTATCAATCGCTACAAACGGGTAAGCGATAAAAGTTTTATGCTGGTGGTTAGCGGTGCATTGCTGTTTATGTTTTCCGATTCTATTATTGCAATCAACAAATTTCTTCATCCGTTCCCCTCTGCAGGCATTTTTATAATGGTGCTTTACATAGCCGGGCAATATCTTATTGCAAAAGGCTGCTTGGCACAATTTAACAGCAAGGCTGATAGTTAGTCCCAGCGCAATTTTCTATCATTGTTACCCGAAAATTGAAAATGTGACGACCTATGTATAAAAGCAAAGACAAAACCTTTAACACCCTCCACGATTATTTTGACCACATAGCCGAAACCATTAACTATCCCAAGGTTCATGAATACTTTAAAACAGATTGGGTAATATCAGACGGATTAAAAATTCATGTGGATGTGTTTGAATACGACCCCTATGCGCCAACCATTGTTTTTATTCCGGGCACTGCAATTTATGCCTTATGCTATGGCGAACTGTTGTATAAACTGGGTATGTCGGGCTACAATATAGTGGGCTTTGACCCGCGTGGACATGGCCAAAGCGAAGGAGTAAGAGGAGACTACACCATCAGCGATATAATGAAGGATGCCGAGAATGTAATTACTTATGCCATCGACCGGTTTAATAGTAAAGTTAGTTTGATGGGAAGCAGTCAGGGCGGTATTGTGGCGTTTTACATGGCTGCAAAAGACGAACGTTTGAATTCGGTTATCTGTCAAAATTTTGCTGACCTGGCAGCTCCTGAAACATTACAACTTGCGCGCCATCCACGATTGTTTAAATATCTGAAGTTATTAATTGCAAAAGCGGGAGGTGTAATTCCAAGTGCTCAAATTCCTATTACAGCTTATATTGATTTGGATAAAATACCTGTTAAGTATTTCGGAAGTGCAAAAAGTTTTATGGAATCGGATCCTTTAGCACTTAAGAGTGTTTCGTTAAGAGCCCTTCAATCACTGGCTCATACCGAAATGTCAAAACCTGTTGACCAGATTAAAGTTCCGGTGATGGTTTTGCAGGGTACAGCAGATTCGATATTCCCTGTCAGTTATACACAAACAATTTTTGACAAACTAACCTGTAAAAAGAAGCTTTCATTGTTTCCTAACAGGTCACATGCTGTTCTTCACGAGGATATAGATGGCGTGATACCTCAAGTAAATGCCTGGCTTCAGGAGATTTACCATATTAATTACCAGCATCAGTTGAGCGCTTAATTTAAAATTGTTGTTTTCAGAGATGTTTTAATCGCACCAATTGCAATTTTTAATACTCACTTTCCGTCTTTATTCCTGTAGTTTGGAATTGTATTTTACTAATATTTCATAGAAAAGCTCGCGAAAACTTGATTTTGAATGATAAAGGGTCTACCTTGAACAAAGTTCCGGCAAAAGAGAAGGAAAATATTATTTTCGCGCTTCTTATTTCAAAGAGTGCGATTGAAATAGTATCATTAAGTTAATAGTTAAACACAGAAGCTAATAATGAGGCAGCTAAAGATTTCCAAATCCATTACCAATCGCGAAAGCCAATCTATTGAGAAATACCTTCAGGAAATTGGTAAGGAAGATTTATTGACTCCCGAAGAAGAGGTGCATTTGGCACGAAGGATTCGTGCCGGGGACCAAACAGCCTTAGAAAAGTTAACCAGAGCCAATTTGCGTTTTGTGGTGTCGGTGGCTAAGCAATATCAAAACAATTCGCTTTCGTTGAATGACCTTATCAACGAGGGTAATCTGGGCTTGGTTAAGGCCGCTCAGAAATTTGATGAAACCCGTGGTTTTAAGTTTATTTCTTATGCTGTTTGGTGGATTCGTCAATCTATCATTCAAGCGTTAGCCGAGCATTCAAGAATGGTTCGTTTACCCTTGAATAAGGTAGGTTCTCTTACAAAAATCAATAAGGTATTTTCTGAGTTAGAGCAAAAATATCAGCGGGAACCAACTCCAGAGGAAGTAGCTATGGTGCTCGAAATAACTGTTGAAGAAGTTCAGGCAACACTTGGAATATCTGCCCGTCACGTTTCTATGGATGCTCCTTTTACCGATGGAGAATCGAATGCGTTGATTGATGTTCTTGAAAACTTCAATGCCGAACAAACCGATAAACATCTTGATTATAAAGATTCATTAAGAATTGAAACTGAAAGAACCCTTGCTTCTCTAACTGAGAGAGAAAGAGAAGTAATTAAGTTGTTCTTTGGTATTGGGGTTGAACATCCAATGACTTTGGAAGATATTGGGGAGCAATTGGGTATTACCCGCGAGCGTATCCGCCAAATCAAGGATAAAGCAATTACTAAACTTCGTTCGCAATCAAGAAGCAAATCATTGAAAGCATATTTAGGACAATAAGATAATCTGAACCAATTTCGAACGCCATTCTCACAAAGAGTGGCGTTTTTGTTTTTAAAGAATCTCCTTTAATTCGATGAGAGTGGTTACCTCAAAAGTTACAGGTTCCCTTTTTCTGTTCTTCTTAGGATTGAAAAATACCTGATCCATTCCGGCCTTCCTTGCCCCCACTATATCGGTGTTATAGTTGTCACCAATCATAATGCACTCACCCGCATGAGTAGAAGCTCGATTCATGGCAATTTCAAAAATGGCTTTGTCAGGTTTTTGTGTGCCTACTTCTTCCGAAACTATAATATGTTCGAAAAATGGTTTCAATCCGGAGTGTTCCACTTTTACCCATTGTACTTCCGCAAACCCGTTAGTAATCAAGTGAAGGGAATATTTGCCCTGCAAATATTTCAGCACGTCCATAGCATCGGGAAATAAACCAGTCATTTTCGGGCTGATAGAAAGATAGCTATGCGCCATCTTCTCTACTAACACCTCATCATTCACTCCGAATTCTTTCAGCGTATCACGAAATCTACCAAGCCGAAGTTGCTCCTTAGTTACAATGGTGTGGTGATAGCGAGCCCAGTAGCGGTCATTAATGGTAATGTATAACTCATGAAATTTTTCGAATGAGGTAACTCCTTTTTCATTCAATTGCTGTTCACTAAAAATCTGCTGGAGAGCATTTTTCGAATTGGTTTCAAAATCCCAAAGGGTATGATCAAGGTCGAAGAAAATATGTTTGTAGTTTTTACTCATTTAATCTCTTGGCACAATTCAATCAAAACGCCATTCGTGCTTTTAGGGTGGAAGAAGAAAACCAATTTATTATCAGCACCTTGTTTTGGACTCGTTGATATTGCCTGAAAACCTTCAGATTTTAAACGCTCTACTTCTTTCTCTATATCCTCCACTGCAAAAGCGATGTGGTGAATTCCTTCTCCTTTTTTATCCAGATATTGGGCAATAGCACTTTTTTCACTGGTAGCTTGTAACAATTCAATCTTTGATTCTCCTATTTGAAAGAAGGAAGTATCCACGTTCTCCGAGTCAACTTTCTCCACTTTGTAATGAGGTTTGCCAAGTAATTTTGCAAACAACTCATTCGATTTTTCTAAATCTTTTACAGCAATACCAATGTGTTCTATCTTTAGCATCTGCCAAAATTTCCTTATTCGCTGCAAAGGAATGATTATTGATGTAAATTCGCATCAACAAAACCAACATTATGCTATTCGTTTCAGACAACGCCAAAAAGAAGATTGAGGAGATTATGCAAGAGCAGCACATGACTCCAGAACACTTTATTCGTGTAAGTGTGCAGGGTGGTGGGTGTTCAGGGCTATCCTATAAAATGGATTTTGATACTAAACTAGCGTCAGACGACCAACAGTTCGAAGATAAAGGAGTAAAACTAGTTACTGACCTTCGCTCATTTCTTTATGTATGTAATACCACTCTTGATTTTTCTGATGGTTTAAACGGTAAAGGATTTTATTTTCAAAACCCAAACGCCAGTCGCACTTGTGGATGTGGTGACAGTTTTGCTGTGTAACATTTAATTGATTGACTTTACTATACAATCCCATACTATAAATTAAGTATGGGATTTTTTTATGTTCTCTTTAAAAGGAGCAATGTCTATTTTGCAGCCC
>JAZKEP010000032.1:0-18702 GCA_040387015.1 Bacteroidota bacterium | reverse complement strand
CCCTTGATTTTTCTGACGGTTTAAACGGGAAGGGATTTGAATTTAAAAATCCGAATGCTAGCCGCACCTGCGCTTGCGGAGAGAGTTTTGCAGTATAGTAGGATGCTGCTATTCGTTAAGTTCTGACATTTTTAATCGTCAGCTTTTTAAACAGGCCTTTTTGTTTACATTCATTGCATAATTTTTTTATGCAAAGAATATTCCGTTTCGCCATATTGTTTACTGCTCACTTTCTTCCCTTCAATGTATCGGCCCAAAATATTTCCGACCTTGATGCTTTCGAAAAAGCCATAAAGCCCGGCACTGTACTTACCTATAATGTAACCATGGGGGAAAAAAAGTACCAATTGATTGCCACTCTTCAAAAAACAGGCAATGAAATTTCTTTTGATTGGGAAACCACAGCTCCAGCAGGCAAAAAAGGGAATATCGCCATGAACGCCAACGCTGTTTCAAAAGCAGATGCGCTTTATACTGATTTCAGCGGGGGTGAAACCAAGCTTGATAAAGAAACATGTTTCTTTATCAGCAGTAAAGTATTTAATGAAATAGCATCTACTGCACAAGCAAATCTGAAACTGAGTGGCGCAACCGATACGGTGACTGTGCTGAGTAATACGATTAGTGAATTCAACTTTAGTGTGAATGATAATTTAGTGGCAGTGCCCGGTTGGGAATTAGAAGGCGGCAGTGAAATAAAATATACCATAGATGTTTTGGAGTCGGTAAAATTCCCGCTCATTGTAAGAATGGATTTGGGCTGGACGATTCAACTGGCCTCTATCAAAAATCCATAGTTTGTACCATCTTATACACAAGCGCTCTGCTAACGTTGATTAATGCAACTTTTGGTTCGCATCTTTTCTCTTTCTTGTATCGTAATAACAAGAGATGCTTACGCTGCTCAAAGACCTTTACTATTCATTTCCGATACAGCTGCTGCTACTGTCATTTAAGAAGCATCAGTTTTTGCTTTTTTTCTGGATTCTTCTTTTTGCCATTGCAATAGGAAGATTTGGTGAGAGTGTTGGGGCTCCTGCCGTTTTTCTAGATCCCGAGTATCTGGGCAATGTAGGCTACGTGAGTTTTGCTATTGTCGGTATCGGCCTTGGAGCCATGTTCATTACCTGGAATATTGTAATGTATATTTTGCATAGTCACCGCTTCCCTTTCATGGCGAGTTTGCAGTATCCGCTGGGCATGTTTATTCTCAACAACTCGATCATTCCTGTGGTGTTTTTCATTTCTTATTTTATCAGCATCATCCGTTATCAGGTACTGTATGAGTATCAAACTTTTTTCGATTTGTTTTTGGCTCTGCTTGGGTTGTTGGCCGGGTTCAGCATAGTGCTGCTTGTTACTACTATCTATTTCAATATTACCAACAAAAATACCGGTACTATTCTCGAGGAAAATAAAGGTAAGATCAGAAGACGTAAGTCGGTTCGTAAAGTAATTTTCAATGAATCTTTAGAGAAGGAAGACATTAACAGGGTAGATTATTATCTCACAAACAAATTGCGCTTAAGACACACACGGACTATTGAGCATTATGACCCCAGACTGCATCAATTGGTCTTTCGCAGACATCACTGGAATGCGTTTCTGGCTTCTGTATTAGCGTTGATTTTTTTAGTGGCAAGCGGTTTTTTTATCGAGTACCCTTTCTTTCAAATTCCGATTGCCACGAGTAGCTCATTATTTCTATGCGTTTTGATGTCGCTCTTCGGATTGTTTTTGTACTGGACAGGTGGTTGGGGTTCTGCTGCTATTCTTGTTTTTATTCTGGTGGCTAATCATCTTACTAAGTATGATCTTTTTGGTTCCCAGAGTCATGCCTATGGTTTAAATTATAAAACAGAAAAAGCCCCCTACACGCTTGAAAGATTCAGAGCGCTTAGCACAGATTCAATCATTAAGGAAGACAAAAAATATTTTCTGCAAATTCTGGAAAACTGGAAAAGGAAAAACATCGACCCTAGACATCCGAATAGGAAACCCAAATTGGTTTTTATAAACGTAAGTGGAGGTGGGGTCCGGGCGGCTATGTTTGTTACCTCTGTTTTGCAAAACTGTGACAGCCTGATGGATGATAAATTGTTTGATAAGACATTTCTAGCCACTGGCGCCTCTGGTGGAATGTTCAGCATCACCTACATGCGGGAACTGTTTTTTCAGAAGAAAGAGGGCTTCCCCATTGATATGCAAGACCGCCAATACGCTTATAACGTTTCGAAAGATTTATTGAATCCTATTGCGTTATCTATTCTCAGTAATGATGCACTACTTCCGTTTCACAAATTTAAGTTAGGCAATAACGAATACTTTAAAGATCGAGGGTACATTTTCGAAAAGTTTTATTGCCGCAATACAAATTTCCGTTTCGACAAAACAGTTTCAGATTATAAGGAGGCAGAGTTCAGCGCTAAAATTCCTTTGGTTATTTACCATACTACCATCATGAATGATTCGCGCAGATATTTTATCAGTCCTCATCCTGTTTCTTTTCTCATGAGGCCTTATGGAAAAAATGCGGTGGACAATCAATTGGAGATTGACGGGATTGATTTTTGTAAATTTTTTGAAAAGCAAAACGGAAAAGATTTGTTGGTTACTTCAGCTATGCGAATGGATGCCTCCTTCCCTTTTATTTTACCCAACTCCGTACTGCCCAGTGATCCTCCTACCTATGCTATGGATGGAGGAGCGCTTGATAATACAGGAGTAGAAACTACTTTTCGGTTTCTTCAAACCTTTAAAGACTGGATTAATGAGAATACCAGCGATGTTGTGATTATTCAAATTCGCGATACTGAAAAACAGGATCAGCCGGAGGAACAGAAACAGAAGACTTTGTTCTCAAGAATGACCGACCCGCTTGGTACCGTTTATAACAACATGGAAAACATGCAGGATTTTCTGACCGATCAGAAATTGAATTACATGGATGATGCACTTTCGGGTAAACTTCATTTTGTATTGTTCGAATACACCACCGAGAAATTAGGAGATAAAGCCGCAATGAGTATGCACATCAGCTCAAGAGATAAGAGTAATATCTTAAGGTCGCTCAATCGAAAAAATAACGTGGAATCCTTTAATAAACTGAAGGCACTTCTAAAAGAGTAATTACAGTGCCAGTTCCATCATCAAATACTTAGCAGTATGGCTATCCTTCACCAACGCCACTTCTTCGGGTGTGCCCGTGGCAATAACATTCCCTCCACGAAAGCCGCCCTCAGGACCAATGTCAATAATATGGTCAGCAACTTTGATAACATCAAGGTTGTGTTCAATTACAAGAACAGTATTGCCCTTTTCTACTAAGCGGTTCAATACATCCAACAATACCCGAATATCTTCAAAGTGTAAACCTGTGGTTGGTTCATCCAGGATGTAAAAAGTTTTGCCCGTATCTTTCTTCGAAAGCTCTGCAGAAAGTTTTACGCGTTGTGCTTCGCCACCCGAAAGTGTGGTTGATGATTGTCCTAATCGGAGATAACCCAAGCCAACATCATGCAGCGTTTTCAATTTAGGGTAAATGGAAGGAATGCTTTCGAAAAATTCCAGCGAATCTTCAACCGTCATATTCAGCACATCGCTGATCGATTTTCCTTTGTAGCGCACTTCCAGCGTTTCGCGATTGTATCTTTTTCCAAAACATTTTTCGCATTGCACTTCAACATCAGGAAGAAAATTCATCTCAATTACTTTCATCCCTCCTCCTCCGCATTCTTCACACCTTCCACCTTTTACGTTAAATGAAAACCTTCCCGCCTGGTAGCCACGAATTTTTGCTTCGGGCAATTGCGCATATAGTTTTCTTATTTCATCAAACACTTTAATGTAAGTAACGGGGTTACTGCGCGGAGTTCTGCCGATAGGCGACTGGTCAATTTCAATTACTTTATCTAAGTGCTTCAGTCCTTCAATCGAACCATACTTCAACGGTTTGTATTTGCCGTTATAAACGTAGTTATGCAGCAGTGGATAAAGCGTTTCGTTTATCAGTGAGCTTTTACCGCTTCCCGAAACTCCACTAACACAGATAAAAGTACCGAGAGGGAAAATCACATCTACGTTTTTCAGGTTGTTGCCTTGCGCACCTTTCAGCGCCAGATATTCTCCGTTGCCTTGTCTGCGGTGTTTAGGCACTTCAATCTTCAATTCTCCTGAAAGAAACTTGGCGGTCGTTGAGCCCTGCTTCAAAAATTCTTCGGGTGTGCCCTGCGCAACAATTCTTCCTCCGTGCTCACCCGCTCTCGGGCCGATGTCAATAATGTAATCGCTCTCGAGCATTATCTCCTTATCGTGCTCTACCACTAGAACCGTATTTGGATTTGCTGCAAGTTGTTTAAGTGCAGTAATCAGTTTTAGGTTATCTCTTTGATGAAGGCCTATACTCGGCTCATCAAGAATGTAAGTAATGCCCGAAAGCATCGATCCAATTTGAGTAGCCAAACGAATCCGCTGACTTTCTCCACCGCTCAAGCTTTTAGATGGGCGGTCAAGCGCCAGGTAATCCAAACCAACATCTAGGATGAACGCTATCCGCGCACGAATTTCTTTCAGCAGTTCTTTTGCAATCAGATTTTGTTTTTCGTTCAGCCTTTCTTCCAAACCGGTGAACCAATTTTGCAAATCGGTTAAATCCATTTTCGATAGTTCACCGATATTCTTTTCGGCAATCTTAAACCACAAACTATCTTTCTTCAATCGTGTTCCATTGCAGCTCGGGCAGGTATGCTGCTCCATAAATCCTTCTGCCCAGCTGCGAATAGCTTCGCTGGTAGTAAAGCGGAAACATCTTTTCAGCAAGCCGACTAAGCCGCCTTTGCTCAAAGTATACCAGCGGTCGTCATAATCTTCTATAACTAAATCCTGTTCATCAAAGGTTACCTCTTCGGTATCACCATATAAAATATAGTTCAGCGCTTCGTCAGGAATTTTCGAAACGGAGTCGCTCAAGCTGAATTTAAATTTCTTTGCAATCAGGTTCAGCTCTCGGAAAATAAAATTGTCGCGCTGCTCGCCTATCGGCAAAATTCCTCCCTTTGCAATCGAAACTTTTTCATCCGGTAAAATTACTTTGCGGCTTACCTCATATGTCACCCCCAGACCGTTACAGGTGTTGCAGGCACCGTATGGCGAGTTAAACGAGAAGGTATTAGGCGATGGCTCCTCATACGAAATGCCCGACTCAATACACATCAAATGGCGGCTGAACATAAACACCTCGTTCGTATCCGCATCCAGCAACATCATCAATCCTTTGCCCTGCTTCATGGCTAACCCTACCGAATTGCGCACCCGCTCGCGATCCTCTTCTTCCACTTTAATGCGGTCAATGATCAGTTCGATATCGTGCACCACGTAACGGTCCACTTGCATCTTCGGTTTCACATCCACTATAGAGCCATCTACCCGAATTTTTACGTAGCCTTGTTTAAGCACCTGTGCAAACAACTCGCGGTAATGACCTTTGCGGCCTCGCACAACCGGTGCCAGCAAAATCATTTTTTTGCCTTTGTGATTGGTCAGAAGAATATCAATGATTTGCTCATCGGTAAACTTCACCATCTTCTTTCCGGTCACGTATGAATACGCCTCGCCCGCGCGCGCAAAAAGCAAGCGCAGGAAATCATAAATCTCCGTCACCGTGCCTACAGTACTGCGGGGGTTTTTGTTCACCGACTTTTGCTCAATGCTGATAACCGGGCTCAGCCCTGTAATTTTATCTACATCCGGTCGCTCGCCATTGCCAATAAACTGACGGGCATAAGCCGAAAAAGAATCAAGATAGCGCCTTTGCCCCTCGGCATAAATAGTATCAAACGCCAGCGAACTTTTGCCGCTGCCCGAAATACCCGTGATAACCACAAACTGATTGCGCGGAATAGAAACATCCACATTCTTCAGGTTATGCACGCGCGCACCAAACACCTCAATGTTGTCGGGTTCCAAACCTATAAGTTCGGTTTCGGCCACTTCTTCTGACACTAAAATATCTTCTGACGGTTTCTTTTTTGCCATTTTGGAGAGGCGCGAAGTTACACAAATTGCTCAGTGAAAACAGGGGACGTTTTTAAAATGTTTTGGGGCTGCTGAAATTTTTTGTATTGGCTGTCATTGCCAGGTCGCCTTTGCGACCGAAGCAACCCCAATCAATTTAAGCAATTCTTTCCACAAAAAAATTCAGCACCGCGCTTTACGCTGCAATCTTTTTTGCTGTTTTGCATTTGTATTTGTCCCCATCTTGAGGGGTGCCCGTTTCGGGCGGGACAGGTTTTCTCGCAAAAAGCAAAAAAGGATTTCCGCTGCAATCGCTGCCCCGAGCAGCCGCCTTTGTGCAATAGATTATCTTTTAGAATGGATAATGGGAAATTAACCGGAGCAGCGAGGCGATTACTTTTTTATCGGCTGATAAAAAGAGCTTTCATAAAATCAGTGCTGTTTAAAAAGGTAAGTATAACTGCAATTTCAATTTCGCTACATCCGTAAACAACTTTAATTTCAGAATCGCTTTTCTCTCTGTCAGCAGTGCAGATTACTCCGTTAATTGTTTTCTCTTTTTCTTCACCAACAAAAATATCTATGCCGCCTCCATCCATCGATTTTGTGTTTCTGATAAAACCATAGTCAACAGGATATATCAAATTTTTAAACTTCGGATGGGCCGATCCTTTCTCTCTATCAACCTTTATATCATTTAGACGGATAAACTCCTCAAGAATATCCCAATAAGTCATGTTCATTTGAATTAATAGTCAATATTTTTTCACCATTAGTAGTGTTTTAGTTTCGCCTTCGAAACATCACCACCAACGTTTCTAATCTCACCCTCACCAAATCTATTCTCTTACCCCTTCTTCTTCAACAACCCGTTTATCTCCCTCAAAAAATCATTCTCCTGTTTCACCAACTGCTGCCTCAGGTCGGCAATCACTTTCTCCTGCTCCGAAATTTTCCCATTCAATCCTTCAATCACCTTGTCCTTCTCATCGCTTACCTGTTTCACGCGCACATCTATAGGCTCACTACCTTTTCCGTCCTCAATGGGGTAGTGTTTCCAGAAATTATACTTCAAATTGTTACCAATCTTATGTAGCATCTGCACATCTATGCTTTCTCTTCTTACCAAATAGCTCACATTCCCCTGGCTCATTCCTAAATCCAATCCAAGGTCTCGTTTAGTCCGGTGTTGCGCCTCCAAAAGCTCCTCAATCATTCCTCCAACATGAATATAACCTGCCATAATCTTTGTGTTTTCCACAAAAATAAAGCAAAAGCAAGCCAAAAACCAAAAAACGAGGCTCAAAACATCCAATACGCATCAATGCAATCGACACAGCCATTAAAGCAATTGACGCAAACAGCAACACAATTGATGAAGCTGATAAAACAGTTGACGATATCATCAAACAAATTGACATAGTAATCAAATAAATCAACGGTAGTATTAAAGCAATTGATGCACTCATTAAAGAATTTGACATAAACAGTAAAACAATTGACTCAAACATTAAAACAATCAACATCGTCATTAAAGCAATTGACACTGTCATCAAAGAAAACGACACAGTTGGGACCACAAATGCACCAATCAGCCATGCAAAAACATAACTGAGTTACCCGCAATCGAATGAAATCGAAAAAACTTCGCTCATCAATTCATTAATTTGCCGGCTATGAATCAATCGCGTTTTTTCAGCGAAGGCAAACTCGGCCCTTTAACCTTGCGCAACCGCTCTATTCGTGCCGCTGCCTTCGAAGGAATGAGCGAACAGCATACGGTTACCGATGCGCTCATCAATTATCATACTTTGGTCGCAAAAGGCGGAGTTGGAATGACAACCGTAGCTTATGCATCGGTAAGCAAAAGCGGCCTGTCTTTTCCACATCAGTTATGGATGCGAAAAGAAATTGTGGGTGATTTGAAAAGGCTCACTGCTTCCGTGCACCGCGAAGGTGCCGCTGTGTCGGTGCAGCTTGGTCATTGCGGTAATATGGCCAATAAAGCGGTAAGCGGCAAAGTGCTTGCTCCAAGCGGGGGCATTAATTGGTACGGGCCCACTTTCCCGCGCGGCATCAAAAAAATCGACATCGCAGAAATAAAAAATGATTTTCAAAATGCAGTCCGCATAGCTGCCCAAAGCGGCTTCAATGCGGTAGAAGTTCATGCGGGGCATGGTTATTTAATCAGTCAGTTTCTTTCGCCCTATACCAACAAGCGAAACGATGAATATGGTGGCAGTTTCGAGAACCGCAAGCGTTTTATGTCTGAAATGCTGACGGCTGTTCGCGAGGCAATGCCTTCGAGCATGGCGCTGATTGTAAAAATGAATTGCTGGGATGGATTTGACAGCGGCATTACTAAAGAAGAAGGAGTGCTGACCGCCAAAGCAATTGAGCAATGCGGTGCCGATGCGGTGGTGGTGAGCGGTGGATTTGTGAGCCGCGCCCCCATGTATGTAATGCGCGGAAAAATGCCCGTGGATATTATGGCGTATTTTATCAGCGAAGGCTGGAAGAAGTTTTTTGTGAAGCTGGCAGGTGAACAATTGATTCCTTCGGTTCCTTTTACAGAAGGTTATTTTATGGAAGAAGCAAAACGAATTCAAAAGGCGATAAAAATTCCGGTGGTGCTGGTGGGCGGTATGAACAGTATGCACATCATTGAAAAAGCAATGGAGGAAGGTTTTCAGTGGATTGCCATTGCACGGGCACTTATCGAAAACCCCAACTTTGTAAATGACTTAAGAAATGAAGTGATGGAGAAATCGGGCTGCACTATTTGTAATTACTGTGTAGCGAAAATGTATAGCGGTGAAATGACTTGTCATTTGCACGAAAAGAATTTGCCGGAAGAGCTAAAGCAAAAAATAGCCGCCTTAAACTATGCCTGAAACATTTGCACTCATTACCGGAGGCTCATCGGGCATAGGGCTTGAAATAGCAAAGTTATTGGCAGCGCGTGGCTATTCGCTTCTGCTGGTAAGCAATCAGGAAGAACAATTGAATCAATTGAAAGAGGAGCTTTCTTCGCAACATAAAGTGCGGGTAGAAACAGTATGTATTAACCTGGCCCGTAGCGAAGCGGCTTCCGAGGTTTTTAATTTCTGTCAGCAGAAAAATTTGGAAGTGGAAGTGCTGGTGAACAATGCGGGCTTTTTCTTTTTCGGGCAAATAACCGATGCTGATACATTAAAGGCACAGGCAAAAATTCACCTGCATATATTGACCTCCTCTTTGCTATGCACTTTATTCGGTAATGAAATGAGGAAGCGCAGGAAGGGCTTTATTCTCAATAATTCTTCCATCTCTGCTTACAAAGAATTTCCCGGAATAGGATATTACGGGGCTACTAAATCTTACATCAAAAGCTTTACCCGCAGCCTTCGAACGGAGCTAAAGTTTTATGGTGTTAATGTAACCTGTCTTTGTCCGGGAGCAACCGCCACTAACCTTTATGACCCGAACGTAATTGATGTAGAACTCGGAAAGAAGCTCGGCATAATGATGAGTGCCGAAAAGGTAGCCAAGCTCGGGGTGCAGGGTTTGTTCAATGATAAGGCGGTGGTCATTCCGGGTTTTATGACCAAACTGATGTTGTTTCTTGCGTTGCTTACCCCGCAGTGGGTTATTTATGAAATAAGGAAGCGGACGAAGTACCTCAAGTGAAAAACAATCCGGCTTTACCGTTCATAACTTTTAAAAAACTAAACTTCAATACTTTTTATGCTTAGGTTATTTTCGCCCTCATGTCATATTTAGATGAATTGAATGAAGCCCAGCGCGAAGCAGTTGTAAATTCTGATGGGCCTACGCTGATTATTGCGGGACCCGGCTCGGGCAAAACACGTGTGCTTACTTATCGTATTGCCCACCTGCTGAAAAAAGGTGCCGACCCTTTCGGTATCCTGGCGCTTACATTCACAAACAAAGCATCGCAAGCGATGCGTGAGCGAATTGAAAAAATTGCAGGAACGAATGCCCGCTCGCTTTACATGGGCACCTTCCACTCTGTGTTTGCTCGAATACTCAGAGTAGAGGCGCAGAAGATTGGCTACCCTTCTAACTTTACTATTTATGATACGGAGGATTCGAAATCGCTCATCAAAACTATTATCAAGGAGCAGGGATTAGATGATAAGATTTATAAACCCAACCAGGTTTACAATCGTATTTCTTCTATGAAGAACTCGCTCGTAACTCCCCAGGCTTATATGGAGGATGCGGAGTTAGTGGGAGAAGATAGAAATCAAAGAAGACCGGCTACCGGCAGCCTTTACAGAATTTATTGTGACCGTTGTTTCAAGAGCGGTGCAATGGATTTTGATGATTTGCTATTGAATACACACATCATTCTCGAAAAATTTCCCGATGTGCTTTATAAATATCAGCACAAGTTCCGTTACGTTTTGATTGACGAGTTTCAGGATACAAATTATCTGCAGTATGAAATTGTAAGAAAGATTGCAGATGTGTTTCAGAACATAACGGTAGTGGGAGATGATGCGCAAAGCATCTACGCTTTCCGTGGGGCAACAATCGATAACATTCTGAATTTTGAAAAGGATTTTCCGGAACTTAAAGTTTACAAACTCGAACAGAATTACCGTTCTACACAAAACATTGTAAAAGCTGCCAACGAATTGATTCACCGGAATAAAAATCAACTCAAAAAAGAAATCTGGACACAGAATGGTAAAGGCGAAGACATAAAAATTGTCCGCTGTCCTAGCGATAATGAAGAAGGCAGGTGGGTAGCAGATTCAATTTTAGAATTGAAATTGCGTGAACAGCATAAGAACAATGACTTTGCAATTCTGTATAGAACGAACGCTCAATCACGTGCATTTGAGGAAGCGTTGAGACGACTCAATATTTCATACAAGATTTATGGAGGCATGAGTTTCTATCAGCGTAAAGAAGTGAAAGACTTACTCAGCTATATGAAGCTGACGGTAAACCATAATGACGAAGAAGCGCTAAAGCGGGTTATCAATTACCCTGCAAGGGGCATCGGCCAAACTACCTTAGATAAAATCGGCATCATCGCTGCAAATGAAAATAAGAGCATGTGGGAAGTGCTAGAAACTATTTTCATGACTGATTTTCCATCGCGAACCAAAAATGCAATTGAGGAGTTTGTGATGATGATTAAAAGTTTTGCTGCACAACAGTTGAAAATGACTGCTTACGATTTAGCTGCGCACATTGGCAAAACCACTAAACTGATAGCCGAACTTTATAATGACAAAACGGTTGAGGGGATTGCGCGCTATGAAAACATTCAGGAATTATTGAACTCAATAAAGGAGTTTGTAGAGGATGACGAAGTTATGGAGGGTTTCTCTGCCGAAGATGCAGCAGGCTTAGCTAACGATAAAACACTGGGCTCATTTTTGCAAACAGTAACCTTACTTACAGGTGATGAAAAGAGCGCTGAAAACATTGACAGTGTAAAAATGATGACCATTCACTCCGCAAAAGGCTTGGAGTTTCCGGCTGTGTATGTGGTTGGGTTAGAGGAAAATCTTTTTCCCGGGGCACAATCACTATACAGCCTCGAAGATTTAGAGGAAGAACGCAGGTTGTTTTATGTAGCGATTACCCGTGCTGAATCAAAATTGTTTTTGACGTATGCCAGCACCCGGTATAAATTCGGTCAACTGAATTATTGTGACCCCAGCAGGTTTTTGCAGGAAGTGCCCGAGCAGGTGGTTTCTTATCATGGTGATTTGAAAAAGCCGAAGGTGCATCAGCAACATAAACCTATCTCTACTTTTTCAAGAATTGTTTCTCCTGCATCTCCAAAACCTATAGCCCAGCCTGTTGCATCACATTCTACTGAGCCGTTTATCCCGGATGATGCCAATACTTTGCAAACAGGCATGGAAGTATTGCACGAGAAGTTTGGCGAAGGCAAAGTAGTTTCTATTGAAGGTAGCGGAGTGAATCGTATTGCCTCTATCTTTTTCAATTCTTACGGAGTTAAAAAGATTATGCTCAAGTTTGCGAAGGTGAAAATTCTGAGCGGAGGGATTTAAGTCATGTATTTGGCAATACAGAAAATAATCTTCATGTTTACATCGTCTTCAAAGGCAGTTTGATTTTTGAGCATTGATAATCCTTTCGTTCAACTTGCTCCATCATCTTCAAAACAGCCATCGTTAACTACGGGTAATTTTTCTAATAAGTCATTTATATAAAACCAAAACAGCTATGGATTATAATTCAAGCAGAAGCAAATTAGTATTAAAAGAATATGGCCGTCATGTGCAAATGATTGTAGAAAACTGCATGAAGGAAAAGGACAAAGAAAAGCGCAACCAGTTTGCTAAAGAAATTATTGAATTGATGGGTCAGCTTAATCCTCACTTACGGAATGTGGAGGATTTTCGCCACAAACTGTGGGACCATCTTTTCATTATGAGCGACTACCAACTTGATGTTGAGTCTCCCTATCCTATTAAAGGGCGCGAAGAAATTGAAAAGAAGCCGGAAAGGCTTCCTTATCCGCAATCAAGAATCAGGTTCAAGCATTACGGGAAGAATGTAGAGGCTTTAGTTGCAAAGGCTGCTAAAACCGAAGATCAGGAAAAGCAGGCTGGATTTACCCAGTGCATTGGCAACTTCATGAAAATGGTTTATCAGAACTACAGTAGAGATGCCGTGAATGATGAAACCATTAAGAGCGATTTAAAACTGCTTTCGAAAGGGAAACTTCAGCTTTCCGATGACCAGGATATTAATTCGTTGGCAAGAGCCAACAAAGTGAAAAGCGGTGGTAGAAGCGAAGGCCGTGACAACAATCGTAAAGGCGGTGGAGGTGGAAAATTCCGTCATGGCAGTGGAGGTGGCGGGGGTCGAAACAAGAATTTTAAGAAGAGAAGACCGTAGGAAGTAGATTAATATAAGCGTAGCTTAAAATATCTTCTCCTAAAATTGGAGGGGATATTTTTTTTGCCCTTGAACAAATTTCTTTCTGTCCACAAATAGTTGTTATTAGCTTTTATCCCATTTCCGCTCTTGTCAGAAAATCATTTAGGTATTTAGCTGTTGATTAATTGCCTTTATCCGACTACTGATTACTAACTACGCAATACTAAACTCTCATGTCTAATTCATTCGAAGTAATAGGAGGCAAAAAACTTAAAGGTGAAATAACCCCTCAAGGAGCAAAAAACGAAGCGCTTCAGATTCTTTGTGCGGTTCTTCTTACTTCCGAAAAAGTAACTATCTCTAACATTCCCGCTATTCGGGATGTGCTGGCTCTGATTGATATTTTGAAAGATCTGGGTGTGAAAGTGGTGAAGCTGGACGAAGGAACTTATACATTCCAGGCAGATAAGGTTGATTTAGATTATTTGAAAACAGATATTTATAAAAAGAAGGGAGCCTCACTACGAGGGTCTATTATGATTATGGGTCCCCTGCTTACACGATTTAAAAAAGCATATCTGCCAAAACCGGGCGGTGACAAGATAGGTAGACGGAGATTAGATACCCACTTTCTTGGCTTTGAAAAGCTTGGAGCAAAATTTAACTACGATAGCAACGAAACTTTTTACAGTGTTGAAGCCAGTAATCTGCAGGGCACTTATATTTTGTTGGATGAGCCATCAGTAACCGGGACCGCCAACATTGTGATGACAGCAGTAATGTCGAAAGGCAAGACCACTATTTTCAACGCTGCATGCGAACCATACTTACAGCAATTATGCGAAATGCTGAATCGAATGGGTGCAAAAATTACAGGAGTTGGTTCCAACCTGCTTTATATAGAAGGAGTAAATTCTTTAGGAGGAACAGAACATCGTATGTTGCCCGACATGATTGAGATTGGAAGTTTCATCGGCTTGGCAGCTATGACACAAAGCGAAATCACCATTAAGGATTGTCGTATTGATATGCTAGGGAATATTCTTCCTGTTTTTGAAAAGCTAGGTATCGAAATGGAATATAGAGGCGATGACATTTTTATTCCAGCCCGCGATCATTTTGAAATTCAGCGATTTATTGATGGGTCACTGCTAACGGTGGCTGACGGGCCGTGGCCACTTTTCACGCCAGATTTGCTTTCGATAGTTTTGGTGGTGGCTACACAAGCAAAGGGCAGTGTTCTCATTCATCAAAAAATGTTTGAAAGCCGTTTGTTCTTTGTAGATAAACTGATTGAGATGGGTGCACAGATTATTTTGTGTGACCCACACCGCGCTACAGTGATAGGAATCGACCGTGCTTACAAATTGCGTGGAATTACGATGAGTTCACCGGATATTCGTGCAGGTGTTGCTTTGTTAATTGCTGCTTTGAGCGCGGAAGGAAAATCCGTTATAAATAACAGCGAACAGATAGATCGTGGTTACCAAAGAATTGATGAAAGATTGAATGCATTGGGCGCTGAAATAAAAAGAGTTTAACGGTTGTTTATATTATTTCTACCTGTCTTGCCACCTTCTGCAAAATTTCAAATACTGTTTCTGCCATTACATTTTCGCTATCCAGTGTTGGATTTATTTCAGTAAACTCAAGACAACATACTTTTTCATTCTGCACTAATTCAAGAATTATATCAGCTGCTTCTCGCTCATTGATGCCTCCTTTTACCGGGGTTCCGGTGCCTCTTGAAATAGAAGGATCTAGAGCATCCACATCAAAAGTGATGTAAATCCTATCGCAGCGTGAAAGATGTTTCATTGCTTCGCGGCATACTTTCGTAACACCCGTTTTCCTGATTTCGGAAGTAGAGAAATTTTTGAGCTTATGTTGTTTAATTAGATAACCCTCCTGCTCCTCAAAATCACGCAAAGTCATAAAAAGTGTATCGCGGTATTCCACTTTAGGGCTTATCCCCCCGGCATTTTTCACTTTTTCCCAAAGCTCTATGGTTTCATAATCCAGGTCGTTCACCTTATTCTCAATATTATCTTCTGCCAAGGCGGTTGCCAAAACCATACCGTGCATGTTGCCCGATGGAGTGGTATAGGGTGAGTGCAAATCCGCATGGGCATCAATCCATATTATACCTAACCTTGAGTCGGGGTAAGCCATTTTTATTCCTGCTATTGTTCCACCGGCACTTGAGTGATCCCCCGAAAGCAGGATCGGGAACTTCCCGTCCTTGAGGGAATCGCGAACGGCTGCCCCAATCCGTTCATACATCTTTAATACACTTCTTATTCTTTTGGCATACCGGCTTTCAATCATTCCGAAAAGTGCTGAGTTATCATCGGGAATTGAAATACTCCTATGCGATTTGAAAAAATTACTCCGATAGTCCAAGGCCGCTATTTTGATAGCATCTATCCCCAAACTGGAACCGCGGGTTCCTGCCCCTACCTCACTTTTTACCTCAATAAGCCGTATTTGCCTGCTTTTCCTCATGAAATCACGATTTTAACACCACTTCTTTATCTCTCCAACCTTCTCAATAAAAGACTAATGTGATATCGAAACTAAAAAATGTTTACAAAAACGATACACCGTATTGAGTTCTTTCTATTTTAGATTCTAAAATATCCATATTCGTTCAGTCAACCAAAACCGCAATGGCAGACCACAAGAAGTATATTTTAGCCTTAGATCAGGGTACTACTAGTTCCCGATCTATACTTTTCGATGAGCAAGGTAGCATTGTTGCTATGGCTCAGAAAGAATTTTCACAAATATTTCCTAAGCCGGGATGGGTGGAACACGATCCCGAGGAGATATGGAATTCTCAATACTACACTGCTAAAGAGGTAATTAACAAAGCAGGTATTTCGGCAGCGCAGATTGCCGGCATAGGAATTACTAACCAACGCGAAACCACCATTATCTGGGATAAGAAAACGGGGGTTCCTATTTGCAATGCCATCGTATGGCAGGACAGAAGAACCGCGGATATTTGTGATTCCCTGAAAAAGAAAAAGGATTTTGAAAAATATGTACGTGAGAACACCGGCTTGGTTGTAGACTCTTATTTCTCTGGTACTAAGATTAAATGGATGTTAGACCATGTTAAAGGAGCGCGCAAAAGAGCCGAGAATGGTGAACTCCTTTTCGGAACAGTTGATTCGTGGCTGGTTTGGAAATTGACAGACGGCACTTTGCACATTACTGATTACAGCAACGCATCGCGTACGATGCTTTTTAATATCAAAACCAAAAAGTGGGATAACAAACTCTTAAAAGATTTAGATATTCCTTCGCTAATGTTACCATATGTAACAGACTCAAGCCGTATTTATGGGTTTACCCATCGTGGAATTTTTGATGTCGAAATTCCCATCGCTGGTATTGCCGGTGATCAGCAAGCCGCACTTTTCGGACAAACCTGTTTCAACCCCGGTATGGCAAAGAACACCTATGGCACCGGATGTTTCATGCTGATGAACACGGGTAATAAAATGGTGAAATCGAAACATGGTTTGTTGACTACCATTGCCTGGGGCATGGGAGGTAAGGTAGAATACGCTTTGGAAGGAAGTATTTTTATTGGTGGTGCTGCCGTTCAATGGCTGCGCGATGGGTTGAAGGTAATAGATACCGCTGCCGATTCAGAGTATCATGCTAATGCCGTTAAAGATTCTGAGGGGGTTTATGTGGTTCCTGCTTTTGCAGGACTGGGGGCTCCATATTGGGATATGAATACCCGCGGTGCTGTTTTCGGATTAACACGAGGAACATCTAAATCACATATCATTCGCGCAACCCTTGAATCTATTGCCTATCAAACCAAAGATGTATTGGGCGCCATGGAGCAGGATTCGGGAATTAAACTCAAATCGCTACGGGTAGATGGTGGCGCCTGTTCAAACAATTTTCTGATGCAGTTTCAAAGCGATATGCTGGGTGTGCCGGTAGATAGGCCGAAGGTGACCGAAACTACTGCTTTAGGTGCTGCTTACCTGGCAGGATTAGCTGTAGGTTATTACAAAAAACCTAACATTATCAAGCACTGGGAAATTGACAATCAGTTTAAGCCTAAAATGAAACTACCCGACCGTAATGCTCTTTATAGCGGGTGGAAAAAAGCGGTAAATGTTTCGATGGCTTGGGGAAAGAAGTAACATAACTATCTGCAAAATTTTAAAGTAACAAGCCAATCGTTTATTACTCGTACTGGTGCACTACGAATCTGTTGCAATTGTTGCTAATCCGGGTTGACCAATTTAAACAATACAGCAAAACTCCTGTTACCTTTTATAAAAATGAATCCGTTTCTACTTTCAGCCCTTACCATTTTCTGCTTTATGTGCGTTATGTTTTTAATAGCGCAACTGAAAAAAGATAACAGTATAGCGGACATCGGCTGGGGCTTGGGTTTCATTGTTGTTACGGTGGTTATTCTTTCGGTTTATGGCGAAGGAATTTTCCGTCAGCGCTTGGTTAGCTACCTGGTTATCATTTGGGGTTTACGACTTTCGCTTTACATTTTGATACGAAATTGGGGCACGCCCGAAGATTTTCGCTATGCCAATTGGCGTAAAAAATGGGGCAAATGGGTAGTGGTACGCTCTTTTTTTCAAGTGTTTATGCTGCAGGGGGTTATTATGTTCATCAATACCCTCCCTATTGTGGTGGTAGATTCAGGGCCTTCGGTTTTTAAACTATATCCGGTTCTTTCCAGCATAGGCGTAGCTATATGGGCCATTGGGTTTTTCTTTGAAGGAGAGGCCGACCGTGAAATGTTTATGTTCAAAAGCGATCCTCATCCGCACAAAAAGAAAGTAATGGATAAGGGCTTATGGAAATACAGCCGCCATCCCAACTACTTTGGCGAAGCGTTGATGTGGTGGGGTATTTTCCTGTTGGCCATTCCTTCGGGCATGTGGTATGTTTCTATTCTTGCACCCATTACTATCACCTACCTGCTCCTTCGGGTTTCGGGTGTTACCTTGCTCGAAAAAAAGTATGAGGGCAATGATGAATATGAACTGTATAAGAAGAATACCAACGCCTTTTTCCCCTGGTTTCCGAAGAAAAGCTAAAAGTAACTTCCTTAGGCCTCCTTCCTATTTCGTTTGAAGGATTTCAGACCCCCCGCTATTATATTTCTGAGCATTTAAAGGAGTACTTCGAAGCATTAAAGGGGTGTTTTTTTAGATTTTGAACCATCCGTAATTTAGCGAATAGCCATAAAAGCAACAGATTATTGGTAAAAAATGAAATAAAACCGCTGTCTTTGTTACTTCTAATCTGTTAGAAGTAACAAAGACAGCGTTAGAAGTAATTTGGATAATGTTATAAGACATTTTTCCACGGTTAGAAGTTATAATGCCGGAGTAGGAAGCAACAATTCTATACTTAGAAATAGTTTTTCCATGGTTAGAAGCTACAATTCCACAGTTAGAAGACAATTCGACACAGTTGGAAGAGATAAGGCCAGCGTTAGAAGAAAGAATGCAGCCATCCTTATCAGCCCTGCCCGTCCGGTAGGTCAGGCGGGGAAGGTTGATGGCGATAGAACAGAAGGAACTTGTAAAGTTGAATTATGAAAAGAGGTCTGCTATCTTTATCAAAATTTTCTGCATGAAATATTTTCTGTTTGTTGTAATTGTTTCGCTTTCTCAACTTCTTTCCGCAGCCACCCCTACCGACTATAAAAATGATATTGCCAAAGACCGCGTACTGCTCATTTTCGATAACGGCACTTCTGCCGAACGGAAAGCTGAAATAATAGGCGCGTCAGGAATGGTAAATCATTTTACG
>JAZKEP010000031.1:0-10824 GCA_040387015.1 Bacteroidota bacterium | reverse complement strand
TGGCGGGGAAGACCTTTACGGTGGTGAGGGAGAGTACGGCGGCGGCGGCGGTTGCTGCTAAGACGGGAGAACAACTTTTGCTAAGCCCAGGAGCAGCTAATTTAACTCAACAAGGATTAGAACATATTGTAGCAAGACATTGGTTTACGAGTGGAGCTAAAGGTGCAGGTAAATTTTTGGAAGGTACAACAGCAAGAGGTTTAAAAGATATGATTGGCACTGCAACAACAAAAGGAGTATTTCGACCCAATACATTTGGGCGGGCGGGTACAATAGCAGAATACAACTTTGGAAATGTGATTGGCACAACGTCTAAAGGTTTACCTGCTTCTAATCTTAGAGTGGTTATTGGAACTAATGGAAATGTTATTTCTGCTTTTCCTTTTTAAATTTAAAAATTATGTTTGAAGTAAAATATAGCTTTTCGGACAACGTATCTTCTGATATTATAAAAGCAGATGAGACGGATTTAAGATACAATCTCTTTTTAGGCAGCTTAATTTTAAAAACGCAAAAAAAATCTATTATTATTGATTGGGATTGGATACCCCTAATAGATTTTGCAATTTGCTTATTAGCGATTTGTAATAATTTGCTTACAAAAATGAAAGGTGAAGAAGAGTTTGAATTTACGGAATCCGATTCGAAAGTTTTTTTTCAAAAGAATGGCGACAGAATTAAGATAATTACTTCATTTTCCGATGAAGTTTTAGAGATGAGTTTCGAAGAGTTCCAAAGTGCAGTTAAGATGTTTTATAAAAGTCTTCTTTTTGAGATTGTTGGTAAAGTACAGGAGATTAAAAATAATTCTTCATTCATTGAATATTTAAAAGAGGCTGAGCAGTTGTAAGTAAATGCTGCTAAGACGAGTACGAATGCATTTAAGCATAGTTTCAAGTATGCTGATAGGGTTAGAATGCGAGCAGTACAAGACCCTGTTAGTCATAATTTCCCTTATAGTTTTGATGATGCCATATTATCCACTAACCCAATTCTTAAAAATAATGGATATAAAATATTCCAGCAATCGGGAACGATGAATGGAAAGAACGGAGTTTTTGAAATTGGGCTTACCAAGAACGGTATAATTGACCATAGATTTTTTAGACCTATAAAATAACAAGCAATGAGATATTTAGTAATAGATGCCTCATTGAGCGGCACAGGAATCAGAGATAAATACGAAGGCGGATATCTTGCTCCCGAAGATTTAGGGTTAAGTTCTGATACAATCCAGCGCCTTAATGCGTGGCTTTCAAAGTATGAGAATGAACACTACAATGGGTTCACTGATGATAACATCATTGATGAACTTGATAGGGAGGGCAAAGAAATAGCCTTGCTGATTAAGGCTGAATTGTCGGAAGTAAAGTTGGAGTATTTCTCTGATGCACGAATGACAAATGAAATAATTTAACAAAAAAATAGAATTCTGAAATAAGTATGAGGTTGTTCAATAAAATAAAAAAATTGGCTGATAAGAAACATTTCTTATTCTTATCAGCTTTTTGTGTTTTATAAAAACATCTTCAATTATTGCTTCCGCAAGCTCAATCAATTACGAAGATGGGTATCGTAGTTATTCTTCTATTGATTTAAAAATATTAGAAGAAATAATTTTATCTACGAAACCCAATTTAAAAGATGCTATAACAGTAGGACGGGTTACTTGCAAAAGTGAGAGTGAATTATTAGATTATAGAAACTGGGCTATAAGTACTAAAGCTAATGCCGCTAAGGGGGGAACGAAGTTAATCAGTCAATTTTCTACTCGTAACTATTGATGCTGCTGTTGGGCTTGCAATGAAAGACCCGAACAAAGTTTCGCATCTATTTGCTTCTAAACATAATCTTGGGCCTTTAGTATCAAAATTGGGTGGACAAGAAAATACGGTTCGTGCTGTATTGAATGCTGCTAACGGTAAACTTCCTGCAAGTGGTGTCTTTAATAACATTCCTGTAAATGTTGGCGGACAAACTATTTTCCTAAGAGGGAATGTAATTGATGGCGTTCCGAGACTTGGTACGATGTTTATTAAATAAAGGGAGGCACTATGAATTGGAAAACACAATTTGAGGAATACGAAAAATCTTTTGGTGTACATGCTGAAATTGATTGGAAGCCAGCTATTGCATTGGCTCAGAAAGTAATTGAGAATGGTTCTGATGATGTTGAAGCATATATTAGAGTAATTTATTTACTGCATAATATTGTGGTAGAGGAAGATTATCCCGAATCTGAACATGACCACATGGCCGAGTTATTAAAGCAATATTTTAATGAGTCGTGTAAAAGGTTTTCAGAGAATGCAGAGTATTTGTTCTTTATTGGTAAAATACTTCACATTGCTGAATGGTATTTTGGTTTAGAGGATAGTAAATTAGCTGTAGAGTTCCAAAAGAAAGCGATGGAAAAAGAACCCGGGAACTTGTTATATGAATGGGCTTATCGTTTCTCTTGTCTAGGTGATGTTGTAGAAGGTTATTTAGCACACCAATTAATTACAGATGAAAAAGATAAAGTTAGGTGGCTTAAATCAAAAGGCTTTCCCGGTGAATATATACTGGAACATTTAGAAACAAGTAATCAAGAATATTTAGAAAATAAAGCCTCACAGTAGTGGGTTTGTAGGCTCCCCTAAAAACTGGACCCGACGGGCTGGGACTGGTACCGGTTCGGGAAACAGTTACCAGTTTTTTGAGGATCAGCACGATGCCACCTACATGGTAGGTGCTGATACCTGGCAGCGTACAGAAACCGGTCTGATTGAAGGACCAGGAGGGGGGCGAGACCTGTATCTTTACGAGAACGGTCAGTACGAATACGTTAACAAGCTGAACTCTGTAGAGGTGGTTGCCAGCAGGAGTTCAGGCTCACCATCCGCCCAGATAGGCACTGCAGAAGAAACCAGGACCGCTGATAGCTATTCGTGGCTCGAAAATACGCAGACTGCATTGGATATTGCCGGGGTGGTCGATCCTACAGGTGGCGCCGATCTTTTGAATGCGGTCATTTACGCCGCACGCGGGAAGTGGTTCGATGCCGGGATTAGTTTGATTGCAATTGTACCTTATATTGGCGAACTTGGGAAGCTGGAGAGGCTGGCGGGGAAGACCTTTACGGTGGTGAGGGAGAGTACGGCGGCGGCGGCGGTTGCCGCTAAGACGGGAATGAATTTGATACCCGAAGGAAAACTTGCTAACCACTTGTTTAAAGGAGCGGGTAAACTTGCAGATAATCCAGCCAACAGGTCATTAATACAGAATCTTGCCAATGGTAAAGCTCTTGGAGTTGATGCGTATGGTAAGAGTTGGTATATGGGATTAGATGGAGCAAGTAAATCAATCTATACTTATACTCAAAATGGCGTTGTTAAAGGTGCAGGTTATGCAACAATGACTGCCGAACAAATGATTCTAAAATACGGTTTAAAATAAAGAAAATGAAATTAGCAAGTGATGGTAAAATAAATGCTGACGGTATAATTTCCAGTAACGTAATGATTACAGAGAAAGAAGGATACGAAGCAATGTTATATATGCTAAAGGCGTATTGGGAAGCAACAGAGTCAAATGATTTAACAGACATACTTAGCGGTGGCGAATATTGGGGCGAAGTAGGTAAACCAGCAGATACAGCTTATTGGGAGTATTGGTTAGAAGCTATTGAAAAAGTTAAAAAAGAAGGTCCACCACCTTTAAAAGAGTTGCACTAAAAGTAAAAGCCCTGCAATTTTGCAGGGCTTTTACTTTATTATCCAAAACGGCAATTTTTGAAACTGTAAAAAATAACATTAAGGCCTGAATTATTCTATCAAGATGGATTTTTAGAAAATTTTGCAGAGAGGGAGTTAAGTGAGAGGGAATTGTTTGAAGGCTTAAAGGACAGTATAGAGAAGAGCTGCTAAGACGAGTACAACGGTTTTGGGTCATTATCCTGCATACACGGAACTGCGGAGAGTTAGGAGCAAGAAAACGCAATGGACTGCAAACACCAAGTTTCTTGATAGGATGATTTTGAGAGGGGATAACATCAGATTGGCTACACCGCTTAATCAAGTTAAACCGGGCAGTTTCTTCCAAAAGGCGGTGTATATTGGTTTATGTAATAAGGATCTTGGAAGCAAATAACGCGCATGAAAAAAATAATTTTATTACTGGTTTTAGGTACTGTGTTAGGGAGTTGTATTTCCCAATCAACAGATTCTGCAACACATACAGGCTCAGTACCAAGAGCTAAGAATATTGATGCCTTTACCAAGTACCAGTGCTCATTTCAGAACTTACCTTTGGATAGTCTAAATATGCTGAATGCCAAGTTTAATTCGGATTTTTTGGTCAACGAAGAATTACAGGAAATCCCAAAAGAATTGCAGAAACAATTCCTATCGAATATTGTTCATGATGACGCGTATTATGGCTATAAAACTATTTTGCCGGATAGTTCGGTACTGTTGACTTATTTTTTATCTCACGGAGATGCTACAAAGGAAGTAATTGTGGACACAAGCTATTTTTGCATGGTGTATTACACTGCTGATGGCAAACCTCTTAGCCACTTAAGAGTAGCTGGATCCAATCTTCTTGAGATTGATCCTACTTATAATATGGTCAGTACTTTTGAAACGTTTAAAAACACTCTACTTATCAATGTGTTTCAATATGTATCTCCCTCCGGACCAGATAAAACTTATGTTGGAAGCTTAAACTCCTGTAAATATCGATGGGATTTAGTAACTGGGGAAAGAGCGATCCTGGAATCAAAAACCGACAAAGCGACCATAGAATATTTTTTGGTGCCAGAGGGGCCTACAATACTTCGCTTGAAGGAACCAAGTGTTAATATAAAATATTACTAGTTAAATGATCATCTTGTAAGCTCCCCTAAAAACCCCTCCGAATAAAAGTAGAAATTTTAACTTTAGGGACCATGAAAAGGAATACGTTCCGGATCAGGTTTCTAGGTGCAATTGCGATTATCTCCAACCCGGAAGAAGAAAAAACTACACCAATTATCAAAACCTACCAATGGGCATAGGAAGACGTGAATTCTTAAGATTAACAAGTGTCGCCTTAACAGGACTTGCCATTGATCCGCTGATGGCGGTGGCTGTTAACGACAACGTGTATGTAAACAAAAAACTGGGTATCCTTTTTCATAAGCCTTCGGACTGGGGATTTGTGGCGGTGAAAGACTTCGGGAAAATTAAAAGTGAGCAGGTAATCGGACGAGCATTTGACCTGACAACAGAAGAAATTCTGGAAGAATTGGGAGACCCTATCTGCCTGGTAACCAAATACCACACGGATAGTCGTGAACACAAAGGGATTTTCTCACCGACTATTGCGATGCACATTACTCCAAAAGAAGAACTTGAAGACCTGGGCTGTGAATCTTTCGAGGAGTTTATGGAGGATTCACTCTATTGGACTTCAGCTATTTTAAAAGAATACAGGGTTGTAAAAAAATATGAACCCTACCTCATCAGCAATTGTAAGTTTTACGAGTATGATGCCGAATATTTGTTTGAGCATGCTGAACTGGCTGAACCGCTTAAAGTGGAACTTAAGGTATTGAAGGCAGAGCACAATGGTATTTATTACGACTTCAATTGTCACCAATCAAAAGCACAGGGACAGTCTGCCGATTGGGAATTCGAAGAATTTAAAAAATCAATAAAACTGGTATAATATCAACACTTAAACCAATGAAATCTACCTTAGTTATTTGCGCAGTACTGCTAAGCCTGAGTGCGTTAGGCCAATCAAACAAACCTAAAGTAACCTACTCTTATGATGCCCAGGGCAACCGCATCCAACGTACCCTGATCTACCCCATCATCAAAAAAGACCCGGATGTACTTAATGTTCCTGTGGGCCAAGACAGCCTGATGGTACTTGGGATAAACCCTGATCCGGAAGAAGGCCGGCAACAGCTTACCGACGTGTTTCATGATCGGGTAGGTAAACAGGAAGTTGCCATCTATCCTAACCCGACTATGGGAAGACTTACCATTGGCCTGAAGAACATTGATAACGTTTCTTCCTGTTCGCTGGAAATCGTGGACATGAGTGGAAAAGCGGTGTTTTCGTCAACTTCGGTGCAGCAGGTCTTCCAGTTTGATATGGTGGCCTATCCTGCCGGGAGTTACACGGTGAATATTGCTGTGAATGGGGTGAGGTCGCAGTATACGGTGGTGAAGCAGTAGGGGGGAGCTGTTGGCAATACTTTCTCACCACATTTGTTGTCAAACGTTTTTTAGTCTAAAACTGAAATCGTAGCTTATCGTATCGTGGCCTTCTTTGTTTTGGTTCCACGCTTCCTCCTCATGGCTAAGATCAATAATCTCTTGAGTTGAAGTATTCTTAAAGCGTCTAGCCACGTTTCTTAGTACTTCCAATTCTGTGTCATTAAATAGAGAGGTGTCGAAGGTTTTGGCTCCGGGTGTGAATTGTTCTCCGATACCGCCATTCGAAAACTGGGTAATTAAAATGTTTGCGTAACCTGAGTTAGCAGCGTATTCAAATAAGGTGTTGAAGTTTATAGGGACAGGCCCCATTTGGATGGCCTGATACCTGGTTCCGCTTATTGAGTAAGCTGTTTTTTTGAAATGTAGGAAATCAGAATAGAAAAGCAGTTTATTCATTTTAGTTTTCCAAGGCTGAACGGCATCTGCAAAGAATGCGATCATTTGATTAAAGCGTTCCAAATTTGGTATACGGTAACCGGTGTATAGGTCTGCTTTCTCGTCACCAAGCATATAACGCTCTAAGTCCCAGTTTTCAGAACTGAACGCTGCTGACATTAATCCGTCAACCCATTTAAGTTGGTTGAGCAGGTCGTCTCCTGCATAGGCGCCGCTTAGTACTAATAGTTTTTTGAATTCTTTTGGATCAGCTGCCAACTGGATTAATCGGGCGTTGGATTCACTCGGTACTTCACCATTTTCATAACCTCGGTATACGTTTACTCCAAAGCCAAGGATCTCTGCCATTTTATTGGCTGGTTGTTTATACTTCTGGCGAAGACTTTTAATTTCTTCCGGAAAAGGTAAATTGTATTTTGCCCGGTATGCATTGTAAACCTGAGTAAGATTTACATCAACCAATTCTTCTGTTTCAAATCGTTCGCCTGTTTCCTCGCAGAGGTAATACAGGTGTGTCACTTCGAAATCTTCTTTACGAAAGGTTTCTACCACCTGCTCACTGCGCAAACTCATTTCTTTTCCTGTGATCGGACTTTTCATAGTGCTGTGTTTTTAAAGGGGTATGACATGGGGTAATCTGAGAAATGGAAGGATATGCAAAGAGCCTGGTTTGCAACTCCGAGACTGATTTTAATATAGACCTCCTGGCTTTTAATAAGTTTACCGAAAACCCACATATCGGCACCTTTATAAAGGGTTTCTGTAAGTGGTCCTTCTGAGTAATCCTGAACGGTCAGTTGTTGTAAAACTTGCTTGATTTGCGGCATATAGATTTCTAATGCCAACATGGTAGCCTTATTCTTTTCCCGATCACTTCGGATCATTATTCCCCAAAAGCCTAATTTTTCCTTGAAGTCCTTTAGAAAGGCTTCAATTTGCGTTACTTCCATTTTCCTTGTTACTCAAAGATAGGTATTGTATCGCTTATCCGACAACTTTAAAGTTGTTTTTATTAGGTAGTGAAAATCAATTCGATGTGTTCTGCAAGTTCAATGGTTGTTGTCAATTTCGCATGTTGCTTTGCTCTGTTCGGCCAGGAAAGGAGGCGAACGGCTCTTGGGTAGAAGCTCTTACAAATACTTATAGTTCCTGGTTGAGGTGGGATAGCAAGGACTAAATCTCCGAATTTGGATGAATGTACCCGGAGGAAGCTGAGTGCACGACCAGAGTGCAGAACGGATCGCAATGCTGTGAGTGAAGCGACGGAAAAGAAAGTGCCGAGCGATGATGCTTTAACTTTTACTGCTTGGTTGGAACCAATAACTCCCGAATATCAACGTCTAGCAATGCAGCAATTTTCTTAAGATCTTTTAAATGAGGTTGGGTTTTATTGTTGCAAATGGAAGCAATAGTTGTTGGGGTTTTTCCCATTTGTTCTGCCAGCCAAATTTGTGCCTTACCCTGAATTACCAAAATCTCTTTGATCCTGTTGATACGTTCCATTCCCGCTAAATAACTGACAAAAGGTAGAGAAAATAGCATCTGATTATTATTCATCAAAATATGATTTTGATTTTTGTTATTCCTTTTGTTGTAGGTGATTTGGATTTATGTAAATTTGATTGATATTATTCAAAATCAAATAACAATTTTTAAGATCAAATAAATTTTCAACAATGGAAAAGGAAGCCCTCAAAAAACTGGTTATCGGCATGATTGTAGACGACCTGGTTCACAACAAACTCATTCACGGATTGATGGCACTGGAGATTGAAGCCGGTTACTACTCCATCGACCTCAGCGAAAAGGTGATTGCTCTGCTGGGTTTTACAGAAGAGCAAAACGAATTTGTTGCTGAGTACTACAACCGGTTAATGGAAGGCGGTAGCAGGATCAGTGTGAATGGCAACATTCACGAAATGAGAGAACTGGCCAACAAAGTTTATGACGACCTGCTGAGGTTGAAGGAGTTTATACTGGCTGACAAGTGAGTTTTCAGGAAGGGTGCGGCAGTGTGCAGATCTGCTCACAACATCCGTGAATACACCAACTCCTCTGGCATACCGGTAATTTGGCAAAATTCATAAACGTACAAGTCGTCTTTAGGCTTCTTACCAAGGGCCTCTAGCATGTGTATTACTCGAATGTACAGGTGATGCCACTCAACAATGCCCCGGTAAACGTGGCACTTAGTATAGATAACCTGCCTGTGGCAACTACGCTAAGACTGTTTCTGCTCCGGGCCGACTTCAGGCAACAGGTAAATGGAAGCGATTATAGCCTGAGCAACGGGGCCTATAATGGGTTGCAGGTGCTGGCGGTTAACTAACCCGTGATTTAGAGCGTAGGCAGAAACCTACCGTTTATTAATTTGATATAAAAAAAGGCACTAAGAATTTCTTCTCAGTGCCTTTTTGCTGTTGGTTCTTAGATCTTACTTCTTAATCTCTATCACCTGGAAATCGGTCCTTCTGTTCTCCTGGTGCTGCTCCTCGGTACATTCTACGCCGTTTGAGCAATCGTTTACCAGTTTGGTTTCGCCGTAGCCTCTTGATTTAAGTCGCTTGCGGAGAATGCCGTTTTCTACCAGGTAGTTCACCACAGATTCGGCACGACGCTGGCTCAGGGCGAGGTTATAGGCGTCTTTTCCGCGCGAATCGCAATACGAGCCGATTTGTACGGTGATTTGCGGGTTGTCTTGCAAAATGCGGATCAGTCGGTCGAGTTCGTCTTTGGCTTCCGGACGGAGGCTTGCCTTATTGAAATCGTAGTAGATGTTGTTCAGCAGGTACGAACGTTCCAACTGCATCTGGGTAAGCTCAATATCAAGCGTAAAGAAGATGCCTTTTTCGAGTGGCATTTCGCTGAATACCACCGAATCGGCAAAGGTAAGGTCGCGCAATGCGGTCGCGTTGGTGATCGTGAAATAGCCGTCTTTTTCGGAGCGGATCGAGTATTCGGTGAGATCGGTTACCGGGTACATGGTCTTGCCGCCCATTTGTACCGGGTTGATCACGTTTCCTGTTGATCTTTCGGTTACGGTAGAGCGCGCATCAACCGACCAGATGGTCTTGCCGTTGCCCCGTTCGTAAGGCTTGAGCTCTACAAAGTATTTCACAGGGATCTGCTGCTCGTAATCAAACGAATAGATGTCGTCGAAACCCAATCCACCGCGGCGGTTAGAGCTCAGGAAACCCATGTGGGTCTGGTCGTTGAAGTACAAGCCGAAATCGTCCTGCGACGAGTTGATCGGTGCCTTCATGTTTCTCACGTTCTCCCAGTAGCCGTTGTTAAAGTCGGCCATGAACAGATCCAGTCCACCCATCCCGAGGTGACCCATGGAAGAGAAATACAATTTGTCGTCTTTGATCACGGGGTAGAATTCGTCTTCGCGCGAGTTGACTTCGCCGCCAAGGTTAAGCGGAGCTCCCCATCCGCCGTTTTCCCAACGGCTCACGTAGATGTCGAATCCGCCGTAACCACCGGGAATGTCGGATACAAAGTACAGTTCAGAGCCGTTGTTGGCCAGGAACGGATGTCCTACCGAATACGCCACGTTGTTGTACGGAAACTCTTTCGGTTCGGTCCAGTTGCCATTCATCCGTACGGAGTAGTAAATACCCAGGCGATTGATCTTTTCGCGGGTTGCGCGGGTGATGCGGGTTTCGGTATAGTACATGGTGTCCAGGTTCCTGCTGAAGCAGGGAGTAGCCTGGTGATACTCCGAATTGTTGTCGAATTTGAACCGGCTTACGTTCCAGGCTTCCCCGTTAGAATCGAGTTCGGCCAGTGCGATCTTGTAGTACGGCTGCTCAAGGTCTTTGCTGAGTTTGCCGGGACGGTTCTGAACGGTAGGACGGTTGGTACTGATCACGTAGGATACGGTGCCCAGCGGAACCACTCCGAAATCGGAATACACGCTGTTGAGGTCGTCGCGGTTCTTGAGGATCACGCCGCCGGGCTGTGATGACCAGATCACGGCAGAATCGCAGGAAGCAGCCAGCATTTTTGCGTAGGTGATGTCTACACCCGGAATGGCTGAATAACGCTCGAAAATGCCCTTTGCTTTGTCGTATTTCTCGTTGATCTTGAGCATTTGCCCGTAATTAAGCAGGTCTGATGCCGGGGCTTCTTTAAAAGAAATGGCCTTTTCGTACCAGAACTCGGCACGACCGTA
>JAZKEP010000030.1:0-5403 GCA_040387015.1 Bacteroidota bacterium | reverse complement strand
AAGGAAAAGGTGCGGATGAATATCTTATCCGTTTAAAACGCAAAGGCAGAATGCAAATGCCGATTGATTTGAGAGTGGTTTCAAAAACTGATTCTGTTTATGACTTCTATATTCCAAATACTTGGTGGGAAAAGACACAAGACACAAGACACAAGACACAAGACACAGGACACAAGACGTTAGATAATACAGACTTGGCTCACTCACCACTCGCCACTCGCCACATAGCACTTGCCAAATGGTACGGATGGGACAAGCTTCACCCAACCTATGATGCGGTGGTTACTATTCCTGGAGGAATCAGTAATGTAATTATTGATCCGAGTGAACGGTTAGCCGACATCAACATGTTGGATAACCGAAAGAAACCGGAAGTTGAATTGCGTTTCGATTCGCATATTTATCCTTCTGCTTCGTGGAAGAAGTATCGCCTTTACATGCGCCCCGATATTTGGTGGAATGCTTATGACGGTTTTAAATTCGGGGTGCATGCCAACGGAAATTATATGGGTGTGAAACATGTTTTCTCACTCACCGTTTGGCTCAACTCACATTTAGCGCAATGTGGTGCGCGTTACTATTTCAATGAAGATGCGCCAAGAAAGGCAGGATACTTCTCGTACCGTTTCGATTATCAAACTGCTATTGATAAGGTAATTCCTAAAGGCACTTTCTATTTCCATTCGCAGTGGCTGGATGGTTACGAGATGTATAAGGTGGGTTTGAATAAACAGTTTCCGAAAAACTTTTCGGCTGATATAAATGTGAAAGCATTTACACGCAACAAAGAAGAATGGAGAAACTATCTTCTTTATCCAAATGAGTGGGACGCTATTTGGACGAGCCAAAAGAAATTCAACATCTCAGTTAATCTTTCGTTGACCTATTCTTATGCGCACGAAAAGTATAACGGCTTTATCACCGCGCATCTTCGCTCGGGTGCGCTCACTTCTTCTTTCGATTATCATTATTTAGAAATTACCTCCGTGCTAAAAGCAAGTGCCTGGAAGTTCGATTTCCGCACAAGGATGTATGGCCGTTACGGAACAGGAAAAGATTTGCCAAGCGAAAGCGCTTTATTTTTTGCAGGCGGCAACCCGGAAGAGATGATGGAAAGCAAATACTACCGCGCTGCGGGATTTGTGCCGCAGAGTATGGCTTATAAATATCAGGACGATATCAACCATCTTCATTTTGGCGGTGGCTTAAACATGCGCGGCTATAGCGGTTATCTGCTGGCTGAAAGAGATAAGTATGGCGTGGTGCTTCCTGCTTATAAAGGCAATTCGGGGTTTGCTGTGAATGCCGAAATAGATTTTAACCGCATTGTGAAAGTGAAGAAGCAGAAGCTGAAAGATATTTTTAACCTGAACACCTATTTGTTTGGCGACATGGGCGCCATTGCTTACAACAACAGCCGCAGCGAGCAGCAGTTATCGCAACTGCGTTTTGATGCGGGGGTGGGCGCTGCGCTTACTATAAAGAAGTGGGGCCCTCTGCAAAATATTAAACCGCTTACCCTGCGTTTCGATGTTCCCTTCTTTATTAGTCATGCGCCTGCTGTGTCGCAAAAACACTTTGCGTTCAGGTGGGTGGTGGGTATTAGCAGGGCGTTTTAAATATTTCTTCACAGTTTACTGTACACATATTTAAAATGTTGTGGTTATATTTCGCATCAAATACCTTCTATGCTGCAGTTGGATTGTATCAATCATGATAAGTCGAGTTTAGCTCCGATATTAGATGGGCAGATTATCAGGGCATCATATTTACTGGCAGATTTTGTACGCGTATCGGGCACCACATTTATGGGTATTGAAGCAGAAAGGCAGTTTGGACTGGCAGGGGCCCAGCTTAAGAAACACATGATACTCGATTATGCAGGCAGGGTTGCTAACCCTAAATATTTAGAGGAGGTGAAGCGGATATATGAAGTGCTTGAAAGGGGCAGAAAAAACGTGAAGCATGAAACCAAGGATATGATTGTAACCCGAAAGAAAATTGAAAAGTTGTTAGACCAGCTTTTCCAGAGCAGCAAACAGGAACTGATAAATGTATTTAATTCATGTGGTTACTCCGGATTAATGCCCTTGGTAAAAGAAGAGGCTATTTTTTTTTGGGGGGCTAGCTCCGAAAATCCCGAAAGCGATAAAGACGGTACAGTATCTTACAGCGAAATTGTGAGCAGCAAATGGGGAGAAGACGATGATGAACTTTATTCTTTTACCGACCCGTTTTGGGAATACATACATGAGCATAACCTTTCCCTTACTGCTTTTGATGAAGCCGATGAAAATGCCACGGCCATTACTTTTCCGCTGCCCGACCTGCCCGTACTTACTTCCTGCTCGGCTGTTGAACTTAAGGCAGTTAAACAAGAAGTATTTGGCGATATGCAGCCCATGCGCCAGGCAATTGAAGACTGGTCGCTTCAATTAAGAAAAGAAAATTTTTCAGCGAATGAGTTTGCCGGTTACGCGTCCTATTTTACTTCATGGGTTATGCCCTATGTGCAAACTGCCGAAGAAAGAATAGCCCGCTGTGCGCTGCTCATGAAAGTAAACGACCGTCTTAAAGGCACCTCAGGCACACACAACTACCTGGCTATATGCGCGGCAAAAACCGCCTGGGGCTTTATGGAATGGAGCGGTATGGTTCCTAAACAGTCTATGCATGCCTTTGAACAAAATATGCCCGATGGCTGCCATGGCGATAAAGCAGTGCTGCTGTTTATAAGCCGCTCGTTCAACAATGAAACCCAGGAAGCCGAAGGCGATAAAAAATCATTGCAGCTTTAATTCTGAACCTTAAAAACAGGTGCCATGAAAACAAAAAAGTATGACTACTATGCGGTTACCATCCGCAGGGCCGAACAGATTCTTGAAATGCACTCGCTGAAAGATTTTATAAGCTATGCGCAAGCCGGTCACATCAGGCAGATTATGCTTGCCAACGATTTTGAGTCAGGCGCACCGGGCTTTGCCCTTGCCAGCAAAGGGGCTTTGTATTTCTGCGCTTCCAGGGGTTTTAAAACCCTGGAAGATTTTGAAACGGCTGAGGAAAATAAATTTCCCGATGCAGCCACGTTCTACTTGGCTTTAGAAAACAACTGTGCCACCTATGCCGAATATCAAACGGCATTGGCCGATGGCATTACCGATGCTGCACTGTTTGAAAAGATAAAAACAGGCGGCTATGTGGAAGGGTTTAAAATATTTGATGAGCAGCGTAAACAAAACACCGCCTTACCTCCACTTGAAACTATTGCCAATGTGAAAGCACTGTTTGACTTCGCCACCGAAAAGGGCTTTACCGACTTCCGCCATTTTATGAAAGTATGGCAGGCGGGCTTTACCGACCCGCTCGAATACCAAATGGCTATTGAGAAGGGCCTTGACAACTCGCTCGACTATGAGATATTTATGAAAGGCGGCTTTAGCGTAATTGAAGAATACAAACTCGCCAAGCCGCTGGGCATTACTACCATTGACGAGCTTTTCCAATACCTCAATTTAAATGCCTCGACATTTGCCGGCAGTACTTTCGATGAACTGCTGCTTATAAATATTATAAGCAAGCTCGATAACGATTCGAAAACGGAATTCAATAAACTGTATGACTTTTTTCTGAAATCCGAAGACGAATACAAACGCCCCAATGATAAGGGCGAGTTTAAACTGCCTAAGTGGTTTACCAAAGGGCTGCGGACGGAGAAGGATGTGGTGGATTTTTTGATTAATAGCGACCAGGTAAAGCTGTTTGGTACTTTCCATTCCGCCAACCGTGTGTTTGAAACCATTCATATCAAACGCAGAACAGTAGTGGTGGACGGCAGCAACGTGGCTTACAACTCTAACATGGCCGACCGCAAGCGGCTGGCTTATGGCGCTGAGCTAAAGAACATTTTGATATTGGTGAAAAAGCTGAAAGAAGAATACAACTTTGAAGATATACATGTAATGTCGGACTTTAACCTTATTCATAAAGTGAAAGACAAAGAGTTTCTCCGGGAAATTAAAACCCTGTGTAAATATTCCGAAACCCCCTCGGGCACCCCGGCCGATTTGTTTCTTATCAACCATGTAAAGCGCCATCATTGCTTGCTGGTAACCAACGATACGTTTAAAGATTGGAAACTAAACGATAAGTGGATTGAAGATAACATTGACTTCTACCGGCTTAAGTTTATGCTCAACGGCAACATTGTAGTGCTGCCACATATGGAGCGGTTCGATAAAAAATAACATTTTAGCCACCTGTCGACTTATCTTTTCGCATCCCGGCTTTGCGGGGCGCATCATGCGGTATTACATCCTGTTTGGTTAACTTCAAAACGCCTCCGCTCGGTATTACAGACCACTTTTCTTTCCTAATTCTCTGCCGCGAATACCTGTCATAGTTCATTTTTATTTTAAAACATGCTTTATAATACTGATATGTTTTCTACCTTTATAAAATCAGTTGATATTTCTAATGATTCATGCTATGATTAGACATAATATACTAGCACTCCAATAGATATATCTTTCACTAATAAAATAGTATTATCTTTTCCATATGATATTAAATATCCTTTAAAATAATTTCTATCCATATAACTGGATATTAAAGCTTGTTATTAGTAAGTATATAGTATATCAGTGTTGTAAAGCGTGTTTAATAACCAAAAACCTATAATTTATGTCTGCAATTGCCCAAAATGGTTCCCTGGCCAAGTTTTATCCAAATACAGGTACCACTATCGAGAACTGCCTGCTTGCTTCCAAAACGACAAATGATCGTTATGGCGTTTCCACCATACTTTCAGCAAATACAGTGGCGCGTTTAAATGCTATTGAGCCTCTTTTCCGACAGGCAAGGGCTAATGTTTTTAAGCTAAAGGCGCAATTATTTGAGCTGAATGCGCAGAAAGATAAGGCGCGCACCGAAACGGCTATGCATACTTCGCACTTTCTACAGGTTTTTAATATGGGTGTGGCGCGGGGCAAATACTCTTTTGCCGAAAGGGCCCTTTTTCAGTTGCCGGTAGAGAAGCCCGAGGTGCCTAAGATGCACAGCGATGGTAAAATATGGTGGGCAGCCGAATGGGTGGTGAAGGGCGAAGCCAAACGCATAGCTGATGGTAAGGAACCGATGGTGAATCCTTCGGGGGCCGAGGTGGAGGCAAAGTATAACCAGTTTGTGCAGCTTACCGGGCTTGTGGCCAAAGCCGATTCTATTTTGTGCGATGAGCAAATAGCCTTGCGCAAACTGCAAAAGGAAGCCCGCGCTATAATAAAAAGAGTGTGGAACGAAGTGGAAACCTATTATTGCGAAGGCACCCGCGAGCGTATGCGTAAACATGCCCGCGACTGGGGTGTGCACTATGCCCACAAGGGGGGCGAGAAGAAACTGCACGGCACT
>JAZKEP010000029.1:28551-28791 GCA_040387015.1 Bacteroidota bacterium | reverse complement strand
TTAAAGTTCTGTGATTATTTGTAGCCGTAAGTGTTGGTATATATCACTTCGCTTAAGTGATTATAAGCTGTTTGAGTAGCCACTCTTCCCAAATCATCATAAGTGTATTGAAAGCTGTAGTAAACATTACCGCTAACTGTACTTTGTTTGTTCAGTGTCTTCACAATGTTAATGGAGCTATTGCCATAGTATTTCATTCCCATATTCTGGTTGCCGGTGGTGCTTTCCTTTTCGAAAGAA
>JAZKEP010000029.1:26385-28541 GCA_040387015.1 Bacteroidota bacterium | reverse complement strand
AATAGCTGTAGCCAATAGTCAGGTTGTTTGTGGTAGTAACAGCATCGGTGCTGTTGTAGTAGTAAACATTCTTAGCGGAAATAGACCAGCTTTTCTGGGCGAATTCGTTATTCAGGTTGTCTGTTGTTCTTTCACCAATCTTAAAGTTGTCGGCATCGTAAGTATAGGCGCTATAGGCAAGAATGTTACCGCTGGTATCGCCTGTAAAGGAGTTTACCGCTAAGCCATCGCTATTCAGGAATAATACTTTACGCGATGTAATAGTGCCGGAATCAGTAAAAGTAGTTTCGGTTACGGTATCGGTGGCATAGGTAATATCGGTGCGGCTGCCGCTACCTCTCTGGATAGTAGTTAAGCGCCCGTCCCCGTCATACGAATAAGATTCGGAGTAGCCGCTCGGGCTTTGAGAGATGGAGTTTAAAACTGCCTCTGAAGCCGGTGGATTGGTAGTTTTTTTGTCTTCTTCTTTTTTGCACGAGGTGTAAGACACGGCAATTACTAATAGCACATAAAATAGTTTGTTCATAATAGAGGGGTTATAGTGTGTGGTTCGTTAACTGCCCAAATAAAAGCAAAATCCCGCTTTTTTCCTCTTTCGGCAAACTAAATCTTTTCAAGCAGCTCTTTTACCTTGCTTTCAATCAGGTTGCGCACTTTACGGAACTCTTCTGTTTCCATGTTTCTGGGGTCGGGGATCTCCCAATCTTCGCGGTGCACAGCGCGCACATAAGGGCATTCATCGCCACAGCCCATCGTAATGGTATATTCATATTCTTCAGCGGGAATTTCATGGAGGGATTTAGAAGAGTGAGTGTTTAAATCATAGCCCAGCTCCTGCATGGCGGCTATAGCCTTTGGGTTTATTTTTCCCGAAGGGCGCGAACCAGAGCTATAGGCATTAACCTTATCTTTTCCGTGAAGGGTAGCGAAGGCCTGCGCCATTTGGCTGCGGTTGCTGTTTTCGATACAAACAAAAAGGATGTTCTTTTTCATGCTGTCATTTTAAACTCCATCGGCTTTCTCTTAAAGCTGCAGAAAAGAAAATTCTGAATGGTTTGAAAGGGAGTGATATGATCTTCGGTGATACAGCGTATTTTTTCAAATCCCTTTTGCAGTTCAGCGGTGAGCGTTTCTTCGGTATACTGTTTTGTGTGTAAGCCGCTGCAACGATCGGGCCCTTGCTCCGAGAAAGTCCCTACAGTCATAAAGCCCCCGGGCAGAACCGCATGGATGGCCGTATCCAGGTAGCGCTGTATATTATTGTTGGTAGTCATAAAATGAAAAGTGAAACGGTCATGCCATAAGTCGTATTTTTCATCGGGTTCAAACTGAAGGATGTCCGATACTATCCACCTCACCTTCTTTGCTTTTTCGCCTAATCTTTGTTTCGCCCTTTCCAATGCTTCTGCCGAAATATCCAGCACCGTAATGTTATGAAAACCTTCTTGCAGCAGATAATCTACCAGCAGGCTTTCGCCACCGCCAATATCAATAATGTTAGCCGACTTAGAAAGTTGAAATGAATGAATGAACCGGAGCGAAGTGGCGGGTGCTTTTTCTGTCCAGCTTACTTCATCCGGTTTTTTACTGCTGTAAATTTTCTCCCAATGTTCTTTCAGTGTTTTTTCCATACTGTGTTTTTAAAAAGGAAAAGAATAAAGCGTTCCGAAGCTTTTAAACTTCGGAACGCTGTGAAGACATTGATTAATTACAACAGCTTGGTCCGCAGCACGGTTTCTCCGCTGCCGGTTTTTCGGCATATACTGTTACGCTGTAAATTCCTTTGCCGCTGTTTTTGTATTCGTCAATGGTTTCGCGGCTGATGTAGTTCAGCAAAATATCATCGGGCACCACAATCGCTTTTTCTTTTTGAATCGTAACATTCGTAAAACCTGCCGCTTCAATCACGCTCATGTATTTTGATTTCTGCTGAGCGCCTGCCACACAACCCGCATACATCTCCGCATCTTTAATAATAGCTTCGGGCAGTTCGCCTACCAGCACCACATCGCTTATACTGAAATGACCGCCCGGTTTAAGCACCCGGTAAATTTCGCTGAACGCCTTTTCTTTATCAGGCACCAGATTCAGCACACAGTTGCTCACCACCACATCGGCCAGGTTGCCGCCAACAGGAAGTTTTTCAATATCGCCCT
>JAZKEP010000029.1:400-26375 GCA_040387015.1 Bacteroidota bacterium | reverse complement strand
TTCGCCTGTTTCGTGGCGCGCAATAAAGCAATCGTTGCCCGCTCCGCTGCCCAGGTCACCCACTACATCGCCCTTTTTAATTTTGGCAAACTGAGTGGGCAGCCCGCAACCCAAACCTAAATCGGCATCGGGGTTGTAGCCTTCCATTTTAGTGTAGTCGTCATTCATAATAGTGGCCACTTCGGTAGTGCAGCAGCCCGAGCCGCAGCAACTTGATTCGTTCGTGCCTTTGTCCTGTAAAGCGATTTCGGTGTATTTCCTTCTCACGCTTTCTTTGATTGATTCTGTTGTTTCCATTTTTTTAAAATTTATAAGGATTAAATAATTAACAGCAATTGCGCTTCTCTTCGAAGCTTTTTGTTTTGTGAAAAAATTTCTGAAACGTCTTTTCAAACTTCTCAAACACCTTCCAGTTAATGCAGTAGCACGATTTGGTGCCGTCAATACTGCCGCAGATAAGCCCCGCATTCATCAACTCTTTTAAATGCTGCGATACGGTGCTTTGTGCCAGCGGCAGCACTTCTACAATTTCTCCGCAGATGCATTCATCTTTCTCTGCCAGTATTTTTAAAATAGCTACGCGCGCAGGGTGGCTGAGTGCTTTGGCAAATTCTGCCAGTTCCACTTCGGGTTTTTCAAATTCAAGTTTCTTGTTCTGGGCCATTGTCTTAATTGTTTATCGCAAATATACGATAAAGTAAATCGTATTTCCAAATAATCCCGTTATTATTTTTCTGAGCCGGTAGTTTTAAGGAGAAAAACAAGCTGATTAGCAGCGAAAGCTTATTGGCTGCTTAGCAATATTGCCGCGGAAGCCGCCCGGGTTTATCCTGCCGACATGTTTTTTATTTTTACTATCCTGTTAAACCAACCATACCTATGAAAGCGAACCTGATATTCATCGTGCTTTTTTCCTTTGCTGCTAAAGCAGTCTATACACAAAGCGTTCCTGTTGAATTACAATGCACCGGCCTGCAGGAGGTAGTTGATTGTATAGAAACAACAGATGGATATTATATAAAGAAGATAGGCAAGGGTCCGGGCTATTACAAAACGGATAAAAATTTCAAAGTGCTCAAATTTTATCCGTTCACTGATGTAGCCGATGAAATTGAAGACCAGGAAAAAAAATATAAGGAGCTGGGTAATTCGTTTTATATCCTGGGGGCGCAGGAAAACAAGAAGGAGGGTACCCTCGATTTCTATCGCGTTAGCCTTGAAAAGCCCGAAGAAGTAAAAGTTTTTCATTCGGAAAAAGCAAAACTGAAAGGGCAGAAGGGATGGAAGGACCTGGTGCTGCCCAAGGGTTATGAAGAACGGATAGTGCCGCCCGGTGTGTATCTCGACTATGCAGTAAGCCCCGATGGTCAAAAAATAGTAATGGTTTGGATTGACCCCGCTTCCACGAATCTGAATTATACGATACATGTATTTGACACGGAGTTTAAACTGCTGGCAAGCCACCGGGCTGAAACGGGAGGCAGCTTTATTCCCAATGATAAAAACAAATTGAAATGCGAGTTAGATGCCAGCGGCGACCTGATGTTGCTGTACACGGCTTTTGAAGGCGACCATACATACTATACCAATTACCAGCTAAACACCAAGCAGGTAAACACCCGCAAAATGGAAGTTCCCGAAGGGTTTATGGCCCCGCGCATGTTTGTAGACAAAAAGAACAATAAGCTATGCGTTTTATTTTCAGCCAAATTCGCTAAGCCTACTGCGGCCTTTAAACCTGCGGGTATGGATCTGCAAGCGGATATTGCCCGCTTCTGCATGTACGATTTTGCCACCGGCAACAAAGTAAAGGACATAGGCATTAAGCTTACGCAGCAGGAAATTGATTCGCTTGAGCAGGGTGGTAACCTGAAGCGCAAAATGAAAGACCCCATGTACATTGCCGCTAAGGAGGGCTATGTGTTCGACAACGGCAACTACGGGTTAATTTTTGATATGTGTACCTACAGCGAGTTTACCGATGAAAACAAACGCCCCATCGGTGGCGGCACTACGGTAATTACTTCAAGCACCCTTACAGTAAAAGGCGACAACAGTTATGTTTTAAGAGTTTATTCCAACGCGGGTGAGCCTGTAACGGGTGTTACTTTATACCGCACCCGCCAGCGTGCAGGCCTTGTTTCTAACCTCTATTTTCTCGACAACAGGCTTTGGGTTTTTTGCAAAACCGAAAGGGCCGGTGAAGACCTGAATGCCGAAGCAGGAAAAGATAAACAGATGATAACCGGTTACCGGGCCGATGAAACCGGCAGGGTAGCGCACATGCGTTACGCTTTAGATAAAGAAATAGATTTTGAAATGGGCCTTTGGGATAACCTGACCACCGGCCTGGTGGCCCTCAGCGATAAGCGCAATCAGCATGCCTTATGCTTTCTTAAGTTAGGAAAGTAAGTTCCCGATTCTCTGGGTAAAGCTATACTTCACTTTTCTTTAACCATAAGGCAGCTCTCTTTAATGGTAAGGCAGCTTTCTGTAGCTACGCGGCAGCGTTCTTTACCTCACGGGCATACATCTTTACCTATAGGGCATTACTCTTTAATGGTTAGGCAACTTTCTTTAGCCACCGGGCGCCTCTCTTTAATAAAGGGGCATCGTTCTTTAGTCCTGGGGCATCCATCTTTAGTCATCGGGCACTCCTCTTTGATGGCGGGGCGCCCTTCTTTAGCCACGGGGCGCCTCTCTTTGGTCGTAGGGCATTCATCTTTAGTCTAGGGGCGCCTCTCTTTGATGGTGGGGCATCGTTCTTTAACCTCGGGGCACGTGCCCATTGATTAAAGAGAGGCGCCCGGACATTAAAGAAGAGTGCCCCTTCATTAAAGAGAGGCGCCCGTGCATTAAAGAGAGCTGCCCCTTCATTAAAGAAGGGCGCCCCGCCATTAAAGAGAGCTGCCCTTTTGTTAAAGAGTTTGGCCTGAAGGTTAAAAAGTAATGCCTTTACCTTAAAGCCGAAAGAGAAACCCGTGAAGAACGTAGCCTAAAGGCTAAAAATAGGTGCCGCACCCTCAGCAAGTAATGCAGGTAGCTGAAAGGTGGTTGTTAGTGCACTATAAATTTTACCGCTGCCGGGCAAGGGATGGGTACTTCGGAAGAATGGTAAATAAAAGAGGAAGAAGGTTTAAAAGCACAGGGCCGTTCTACACTAATAGTTCTTAAAAAAGAAAAGCAGAGCCAATCAACAAATAGTATATTTGGTAAATCTAAGGGGCCGGAAAATGAATAAACCATTTCTCTCTGTTCAACTTCTTTTTCTTTCATTTTACTTTTCGGCAGCACAAAATCCGCTTGTAAAGCAGTGGGATAAAACCTACGGAGGCGATAATTACGAGTTTAATGCCTATGTCATTCATACTGCCGATGGCGGCTTAATGGCGGCTTCTTCTACCTTTTCCGGCATTAGCGGTGATGTAACCGAGCCCGGCCGGGGTGCCGAAGATTACTGGATGCTGAAGATGGATGCTTCGGGTAATAAGCAATGGGATAAACGTTTCGGGGCCGATAATTACGACCGCCTTTTGGCCATCAGGCAAACTGCCGACCAAGGTTTTATTTTGGGCGGTGAAAGCAACTCGGTTCAAAATGGCGACAGGTCGCAGCCTAATTGGGATCCGGGTGCCTACCCTACCCAAGATTACTGGATTGTAAAAACCGACTCGGCCGGAAACAAGCAATGGGATAAACGTTACGGAGGAACTTTCTATGATTTGTTTTCGGATCTTATAATTACGGCCGATGGCGGATACCTGTTAGCGGGCTACTCCATTAGCGATAGCAGTGGCGACAAAACCCAAAATAAACGCGGTGGCTACGATTGCTGGCTGGTAAAAATTGACGCGCAGGGCGTTAAACAATGGGACAAGCGCTATGGAACTTTCGGCCATGACCAATGGCCTCTTGTGCGGCAAACTGCCGATGGAGGATATATGGTGGGTATGAGCATTGGGGGCAGTGGTGGCGATGTAACGCTTCCGGGCTATTGGTCTAGCGATTACTGGATCATGAAAACCGATGGGCAGGGTAACAAGCAATGGGAAAAACGATACGGAACCAACGCCAGCGATTGGCTGGGGGCCTTAACTCCAACTACCGATGGGGGTTACATGCTGCTGGGCAGTACCAGCGCAGGAATTACAGGCGATAAAAGCGAAGCCAACCACGACCCGGCCGATACCACCAATGATATCTGGATTATTAAACTGGATACTGCCGGCAATAAACAATGGGATAAATCTTTTGGGGGGATTGATGATGATTTTATAGGGAATAACTCATCCATTTATCAAACCACAGACGGAGGTTATTTTTTTATAGGCCACTCCTACTCACCAGCCGGTGGCGATAAATCGGAAAATAACCTGGGGTGGGTGCAGATTTGGATGATAAAATTAAATGCTGCGGGAAACAAACAGTGGGATAAAACTGTGTTGGCACCCGGCATTACCAATTTTGGATACAGCTTCGCGGTGCAGAATGGTTGCTATACCGTGGCAAGTTCTATTTCTGCCGATACCGGGGGCCACAAAACACAACCGGCCATAGGCCGTAATGATATTTGGATTGTAAAGTTCTGCGATACCACTTATTCATCAGTAAACCCCGTGCAGCCCGATAAGGCAGAGGTGCTTATTAATCCCAATCCCTTTGCCGATGAGGTAACGTTTAACCTGCGCAAGAATAATTTGAACAGCGCTGTTTTTAAAATTACCTCCGTAAGCGGTCAAACTGTTTTTTCTAAACAGGAAAATAATTTGAGCGATACCTACAGCAAAACCCTTAGCTTAAATTTTCTGCCAAGCGGAGTTTATGCGGCCGAGGTAATAATTGGCGATGAAAGAATAGTTAAACTGCTGGTTAAACAGTAGCGGGAAGAAAATTTCCATGCCCACCGCAGGCATCTGCCGTAATTAGCAAATATCACTTCTTCAATCCAACTCTCTTTAGTAATTGTAAATCTGGATGTCTTAGCAGTTTTAGCTAAGAGCAGGAATTACTTTCCCCAAATTGTAGAAATTTATTGCGCATGAAACATGCTTTTTTTCGATGGCTACGGTCTATAGAAATCAAGTGGCTTAAATTTTGTTTTTAAACGCAAATCTTATAATCCATAAAACTGAATAAATATGATAACTGAACAAAAAGACGCAAACTTGATAAGCGAGTTGAATACGTTAGTTGAAATAAACAATGATCGCGTAGAAGGTTATAAAACTGCATTAAAAGAAACCGAGGATGCAGATTTAAAAGAACTCTTTAAAAATATGGCTCACGACAGTTTCGGCTTTAAGAATGAGTTGGCTGATGAAATCATGAAACTTGGAGGGGAGCCTACACAAAGCACCTGCACATCGGGTAAAGTTTACAGAGCCTGGATGGATATTCGCGCGGCCCTTTCCAATAAAGATCGCAAAGCTATTTTAAGCTCCTGCGAGTTTGGCGAGGATGCTGCCCTTGAAACTTACGAGAAGGTATTGAAGAGCATTGAATCGCCAGCTGCATTTGGCTTAATCTCGAAACAGAAAACAGTTTTACAGGCCGACCACGACAAAATTAAAGCACTGCGCGACAGTGCAAAGTAGAATACTTCACCATCCCTTTAATTGTTGATTACATTTTTTTATAAACCTGATACATAGCGGTATGAATAAACTAAAAGGATCACTTAAAAGCTTAGAAGAAAAACGCGAAAAACTGGATGACCATCGCAATTTTATTCTCTATTATGATACTGCCGAACTGGAATTTGTAAAAAGCTGGCGTGGTAGAAACTCGGTATATAAAGAAGAAGAGTTGCAAATTGTAGATGGCCTTCTTGAAAGATTAAATTTCGTAACTAAAGAGGCAAACGCGGTGCTTTTAGATATAAAAGCAGTTCAAACAAGGGCGGCAGCACAAGGTTCAGAACCGCAGGAATCCAGTTTGAATGATTTCATCGGAAATATTAATGCCCTTACAAAGAAAATAGAAACTTTAGACGCTGAGTGCAATGTAATTTTGAAGAAACTGCCCGCGGAGCTTGCTCTTGGTACCCCATAAACTCTTTTCAAAACGACAGGAATTTAGACTTTTCTCTTCGGGGGTAAAGGGGATATCTACCCCGGCTCAGGCATTATACCTCCGCAGACGGAGGTTATTTTTTATAGGGCACTCCTACTCCCAAGCCAGTGGCGGTAAATCGGAAAATAACCTGGGCAGGTGCAGATTTGGATGATAAAATTAAATGCTGCGGGAAAGGCATCTGCGGTTCCTATGTTGTTTGCCGCTTCAACTTTTTTAGAGGGTAAAATTTTCGAAACTATAAGGAAGCTGAAGTTAAAGCAGGAGGGCGGCCATCCGTTCGATAATTTCGAGAACAAGAATTTGCTTAAAAAAAGGAGAACTTCTTTTAATTGCTAAGGCCTTTGGCGCAGCAAGCCGGAAAGAATAACCAAAACATATACATACTAAGTGCATTGCAGGTTGTTATATTTGTAGTTATAATCGCGTTTCTATAACTTGTATTGTTCTGAAATCAAAATAACAAAATGAGAAAATTTATTGTCAGTGTATTCATATTTATGTTATTGTTTATTGCGGCAAACGCACAGGTAACCTTTACAGGAGCAGTTTGTGGGGGTGGTGCGGTTGCAGGAACCTGGACCGTTCCATGCGATGTTACTTCGGTTACTGTACAGGTGTATGGTTCTGGCGGTGGCGCTGGTGGTGGTGGTGGTGGTAGCAATGGAGGTTTATTTAATACCCGTGGTGGTGGCGGTGCAGGTGGTGGTGGATACACTACTATTACTATTAATGTGGTTCCCGGTTCTTCGTTCGCCTATAACATAGGTTCGGGTGGCTGTGGAGGAGGTAACGGAGGTGATGGTGATGATGGTGATCCCGGTACTAATGGAGGAAATAGTACTTTTAGTGGTACAGATGCCGGTGGTACACCGGTAAGCCTTACAGCAAATGGAGGCTCAAGAGGCGGAGGTGGAGATGGAACCGAAGGAAGCACAGGTTCAGGCGGTGCCGGAGGCAGTGCCAGCGGAGGTGCAACCAATACAACAGGAACAGCAGGTGCTAGTGGAAGTGGTGGAAATGGCGGAACCGGAGGAGCAGGGGCTGGTCCTGCAGGCGGGGCCGGAGGTGCGTCTACCGGTGCTCCGGGAAATAATTACGGTGGAGGCGGAGCAGGAGGCGGTAACTCGGGTGGCGGTGCCGGTGCAGCAGGAGGTATTCTTATTACCACCCTTACAACAATTCCACTTGCAGTAGTCCCTACAGTTTCTTCTACCCCTGCCACTTGTTTGGCAGACGGCAGCAGTACCATCTCTAATTATACTGCTGGCACTACGTATGTATTTACTCCTGCGGGCCCTACAGTACTTCCCGGGGGAGCAATTAGCGGTATGCTAACAGGCACCAGCTATACAGTGGTGGCAGGTACCGGAAGTTGTGCGTCTGGACCAAGTACTCCTTTCAGCAATGCAGCAACCACGGGCCCACCGGGAACTCCTGCCATTTCAACTACTCCGCCATCGTGCACAGCAGATGGAATAAGTACCATCGCCCCTTATGATCCTGCATTGACTTATATATTTACTCCTGCCGGCCCTACAGCAGGTGTAGGTGGGGTGATAAGCGGTATGGTGATAGGAACAAGTTATACCGCTCAGGCAACTGACGGAAGTTGTTCATCGGGGCAGAGCCTTTCCTTTAGCAATGCCGCACAATTGCCCGTGCCGGTGGCTTCTATCACTGGTTCATTAAGTTATTGCACCGGTGGTAACACCACGCTTACGGCCAGCGGAGGAACAGGTTATGCATGGACCGATGCCGGGGCTACCAATATAGGTAATACGGCAAGTGTTACTGTAATACAAGGCACCTATACGGTGGTAGTAAGTAATGCCAGCGGTTGTACCGCTACTGCCAGCGCTACTGTAACGGAATTAACAAGTTTGTCTGTGACTATAAGTGGAACACTTAGTTATTGTCCGGGTGCAAACACCACGCTTACAGCAAGCGGGGGGATAGGCTATATTTGGAGTGATGCAGGCAGTAGCACTACGCCAAGCATTACAGTAACGGCAGGTAACTATTCCGTAACAGCTGCCGATGCAAGCGGCTGTACGGGAACAACCAGTGCTACTGTAACTGAATTTTCTCAGCCTGTAATAAATATCAGCGGGGCATTAAGCTACTGTGCGGGTGGAAACACTACGCTTACAGCAGCAGGAGGCGCAAGCTATGTATGGAATGATGCGGCCAACAGCACTACAGCAAGTATCACCGTAACGCAGGGTAATTATATAGTAACCGGAACGGATGTAAACAGTTGTACGGCTACTGCCAATGCCACCGTTACCGAGAATGCTTTGCCAACAGTAAATATTAGTGGCTCCTTAACCTATTGCGTTGGTGGAAATACCACGCTAACAGCAAGTGGTGGTGTTGCATATTTGTGGAGCAACGGTGATATAACAGCAGCAGTTACCGTTACACAAGGAACCTATACTGTTACTGCAACCGATGCCAACGGTTGCACCGGAACTACATCAGCTATTGTAACTGAATCAACAAGTTTATCTGTAAATATTAGCGGAGTATTGACTTATTGCCCAGGGGCAAACACCACGCTTACAGCAAGCGGGGGAATAAACTATAGCTGGAGTAATGGCGCTGCTTTAGCAAGTAATACTGTAATGGCGGGTACCTATTCGGTTACCGCAACTGATGCAGGCTGCTCGGGATCGGCTTCGGCTGTGGTTACTGAAATAGCAACAATTCCTTTAAATCTTGGCAGCGATGTTACGGCATGTGAAGATTCCCTGATAGTAATCAACGCAGGCAGCGGCTATGCAGGTTACGTTTGGAGCAGTGGAGAAACAACCCAGACTATACAACCTCAATCTTCGGGAGCGTATTCGGTTACTGCTGTAGACGCAAATACTTGTAGTGTTTCGGGCTCGGTAAATGTGGCATTCCGACCATGTGCTGTGCCTGCAGATGACCTCTTGTTTATTCCCAATGCCTTTTCTCCCAACGGAGATGGGAATAATGATTTTTTCCAGGTGTTCGGCAGCAATATAAGGGAAGTCTATATTGATGTATTCAATCGTTGGGGTGAAAAAATTTATTCTTCACAAAACCAGTTTACCGGTTGGGATGGTACTTATAAAGGTAAAGCACTTGCCATGCAAGTGTTGGTTTATAGAATTAAAGCGGTGTTTTTAAGTGGTAAAGTCCATGATTATAAAGGATCACTTACACTTCTGAAATAATAATACTGAGCTTTATAGCCACTCGCACTGACGCGCTTGCGTTTTTTTAATACAGGAAGAACGGAATTTTATTCCGCCCTTCATATACGTTAATCATACTATCTCTTTGTAGGTGGGCAACAACCCGCAAGAAGCTATCACCATGCTGATGATTCTTTGTGCTAGTTTCTGACCTATGGGACAGATTTACTTACTTTGGGTACTTAATTTTTCTGCATGAAAAGACTTTTTCTCTCGCTCCTGATTTTTTGTTTAGTCAGCCATTCAGCCTTCGCTGCCACCGGTGATACCACCGTAATTGTGGCGCACAGCAACTCGAACCTTGCAGGGCCTCCTTCAAACGATGATGTATGGGTGGTGTTTCCGAATACTGCTGTTACTTATCAAAAAATTATAATGAAGTTTACTCTCGGCTGCGGCACTCCTGCCTGCTCGCATTGGGACTATACGGTAAATACCGAGTTAGGAAAGAAAAGCGGCACTGTGGATTCGAGCATTGCGGCTATTGATACGCTTACACTGGACACTACCTGGAGCTACAGCGATCATGTTGATTTTATGGAAGTGGGAAGGCTGATAACGCCTTACGGCAATTATATGGATTGGGCGTGGCCGCTTAATCAGCGCCACGGGTTCGACAGCAGCTGGACACATCCCTACCTGTATGATGTGAGCGACTACGTTTCTGTTTTGAAAGACTCGGTGAATGTGCGGGTGCATTACGATGGCTGGAGCGATGCTTTCCGCGCCAAGGTGGAATTCATTTTTATTGAAGGCCCTGCTAACCGAACCGTTGAGAATGTGCGGGAGATTTATCATACGGGCACGGGCTATCCGAACTCGGCAGGGTTCGAAAGCGCGATTGCTGCCAAAACTTTCTCTGTCAGTGCGAATGTAACATCGGCCAAGGTGGTGCTGCACATGACGGGGCATGGTGGCTCGGGTGAATTCGATCCGCATTATATTCACATTAAAGTAAACGGCAATGAAGTTTACAGCCGAATTTTATGGAAAGAAGACTGCGATGTAAATCCTGTAGCTCCGCAGGGCGGCACCTGGATTTTCCCCCGCGCCAACTGGTGCCCCGGTGATAAGGTGCCTGTTTTTGAAGCAGACATAAGCCCTTATATCACCCCCGGACAGAATGTAACAGTGGATTTAGATTTGGATGATTTTGTGCCCTATCCCAACGGCTATTCGTATGGCATTTCGAGTTACCTGATTACTTACAGCCAACAGCAGAACAACGATGTGATGATGGAAGAAATTATTGCCCCCACCTCCGATAAACCCTACCTGCACTGGAACCCTGTTTGCACCAACCCGAAGGTGAAAATTAAAAATACGGGCAAGCAGTTACTGACGTATGCCGAAATTTCCTATTGGGTGGAAGGTGGTAATAAATGGTATTATGAATGGAACGGTGCTTTGGCTCCGTTTGAATCGCAGGTGATTACTTTACCTGCTTTTGATTTCAGCGGTTTAGACACCAACAACCGTATGTTTTATGCCGAAGCTAAATGGCCTAATCAGAAACCCGATGAATATATGTATAACAATAAGTTGAACTCGGCTTTTAATATGACCCCGAAATTAGATTCCGTTCTTATTATCTTTTTTACCCGCAACAACCAGCATTGGGAAAACGCATATGTTGTGCGCAACGAAGATGGAGACACCATCAGCTTTAAAAATTCATTTGGTGCCGCCACCACCCATCGTGATACCCTGCGTTTAATTCCCGGCAGCTACTCTTTAGATTTTTTTGATTACGATTCTATTAACTGGGGTTGCGGAGACGGGCTTAAGTTTTTTGTAAACCAGCCTCCCAATGCCGCTACTACCGACTCGTGGTATGAAACCAGTGGAGCCCTGAGCTTAAGAAAAGCAAACAACGCCATCATTAAGACTTTCGACCCGGATTTTGGCGGTAATATTCATTATGAATTTACAGTGGGTTATCCGCTGGGCCATAACGAGCCTAAAACACCTCCTGCTCCTCCGGTGCATCCCACCGGTGTGTATGAGTTGGGTATGCTGTCGGCACAGATGAATGTGTTTCCTAACCCCGCGCATGAGTTAATCAATATTGAAATTGAGTTAAGCGAAGAAGCAGACGGGGTACTTGAGGTGACTGATGTTTCAGGCAGAAAAATTCAACAGATTCATAGAGATGCTTCTGTGCATCATCTTGTCGCTATCCCTACTACCGAAATGGCCAAGGGGATTTACTTCATAAATTTTGCCTCGAAAGGTACAACCGTTTGTAAGAAGGTAGTAGTGCAGTAACTACTTGTTCAGAAAATCGTGATGGATAATTTCTAAAAGATTAGTGAGTACAACACGGTGATTTTTCTCAACCACTTTAGAGTTGTTTAACGTGTAGTTAAAGTTGAAAGTAACCAGGTAATACTCTGCCGCTGTAGAAGTAACAGGGGCAGTTTTGAATTTATCTTCCAATACCCAAAGTGAATCAACCAAAGGAACGGTTTCGAGAAGCGTTGCATTAATTTCATCCACATACTTTTTGAAGAGCACTTTATTATCACCACAATGCTGTTCGATAAAATCTGCCTTGCCTTTTATGAATCCGATTTGCTCAATTTGCTTAACGCGATAAGCATGATAGAAGTCGTATATGTTTTTGTTTTTTTCCTTTTCATCAACAATCGAAATATTAGTTATAGCTACATCACTGATGATGCAGTTCAGGTATAAAGGCTCCTTCTTCAGGTAGTTTTCAATAAGAGGCTTCACTTTTGCCTTCATGGTTTCCTGGGCGGAAACAATAGATGCAAGGCAAACAAAAATGATAAGGATTGATTTTTTCATACGGTAAGTTTAGGCAAATCTAACTTATCTTTAAATGGTTCAAAACCGGAATAAAGGTACTTGGTACCTTACTGAAAATATTCAACAGAACCGTGCAGAATGAGCGTAAGATATTTTAGGTTTATTTTGCCTGCCATGTTAAGTAACAAACAACGCTTCGGTTCTCTCTTTCTTTTTATAATTGTTTGCTGCGTATGTTGGGTAAGTTCCTTCTCTCAAAATATCTCGTTTCGCAGCAACATTCAATACCCGCGCATACTCAGCAACATCTGGGGCTATACCGATACGCTCACCCACAAAGAATATGCTTTAGTAGGTGTAGAAACAGGGCTTTCAATTGTGGATGTAACCAATCCTGATGTTCCGATTGTTTTATTTTTTGTTCCCAATGATACTTCCACCTGGCAGGAGCCGAAAGTATGGAGCCACTATGCCTACATGACCAATGAGCAGGGAGGGGGTTTGCTGATTGTTGATTTGGGCGGCCTTCCTTTAACGATGAATTATGTGAAATGGAGCGGTATACCGAATGAGAATTACACCCGGTCGCATACCTGCTTTATAGATGAAAATGGTATTCTATATTTAAACGGCAGCAACATTTTTAATAGAGGCTCCATCCTCTGCGATTTGAAACCCGACCCGATGAATCCTGTTTTCCTAGGCAAATACGATGACTTTTACGTACACGATTGTTTTGCCCGCAACGATACGCTCTACACTTCCGAAATTCTGAACGGACAGTTTTCGGTAGTGGATGTGCATGACAAAGCAAACCCGCAAGTAATAGCGCGACAGCCTACGCCTTTTCTTTTTTCTCATAATGTATGGCTGAGTGACGATGGGAGATTCCTGTTCAATACTGATGAGAGACACTTTGCCCCGGTTACCGCTTATGATATTTCCGATTTGCAGGACATAAAGGAAATAGAACAATACCGCCACTCTGATTTTGACTCTTCCATTCCGCACAATACTTACTACCGCGGTGGGTTTCTTTATACTTCTTATTATCGCGATGGCGTAACCATTGCTGATGCTCATAAACCCGATAACATAGTGGAGGTTGGAAGCTATGACACTTCACCTTATCCTTCAGGAAACGGTTTTGAAGGGTGCTGGGGGGTATATTGTTTTTTTCCTTCAGGCAATATTGTTTGCAGCGACCGCCAGGAAGGTTTGTTTGTGCTATCGCCTGCATTAAAGCGGGCATGTTACCTGGAAGGGAATGTTACCGATTTGCAAAACGGAAATCCTTTACCGAGCATAACTATTGAAATTGTTGGAGAATCGCGATATAAAGTAACTGATGTGTTGGGTAACTATAAAACGGGAGTCGCTGATTCGGGACGCTACGATGTGCGATTTACCGATTTCGGGACCTACTGTTTTACCCGCATAATAAGCGGAGTTACCTTGAGCCCCGGTAACGTTACTGTTTTGAATGCTGCTTTATCGTGTGTTTTGCCGATGGGTATAGAAGATTTAAAAATGGATTTTGATTTTACCGTTCTCCCAAATTTGTTCACTAATACTACACTCATCCGGTTTCATACATCTCGTGAAAGCAATTCCGTTATCTCTATCTTTGACGGACAGGGAAGAAAACTGAAGGAATTTTTGATTGAAACCACAAATGCTGAAATTGTTTTAGGCGAAGAATTAAGTGCTGGTATTTATTTTTTGAAAGCAGAACAGGAAGGGTCAACAGAAACTATCCAACTGATTAAGACAGACTAAGCCGTATGATAGTATGAAATTCTGTCAGATATAAAAACAAATGCCGCCCAAATAGGCGGCATTTGTTTTTATATCTAATTCCTAACTCTTTTATTCGGCTACTACCTTTTTGGCACCACCACCAAAAGTGTAACTCAACTGTACGCTGTAATTTCTTGGAGCTTCCATATAAGCCGGGCGCGGAGTATACTCCCAGTTAAGAAGGTTCTTAACGATAAAGGCAACTCTAACCCCTTGTTTGAAATTGTAAGCCAGGTGCATGTTCCATACAATATCTCCCCTACCCTTGCCAATAGCAATAGCTTCTTTTTCATTGCGGTAAGTTTCTAACCCCTGAAAGGCTGATTTACCTAAAACCTTGAAAGCATCACTAACAAAAGCAAAGTCAACATTCTCCATGTAGCTGGAATATTGAAGGTTGGTGTTCCACTCTAAACCTTTGTAATCTAATGTAAGGTCAAACTTAAGCGTATGCCTGTTTCTGTATTTGAGCAAATTACTTTTAGAGGTAGAGGTCATACCATAAGTAATTTTTTGAGAGCCGCTGTCAGGATTATTTTTTTGGTTGTAAAGATCAAGTTGAATCTCGTAGCCCGGAATTTGCGGAAGTGCATCTAACTCTGCTACAGGATTCAAAGCAACTCCCTGGTAGTTATAGAAAGTAACTTCTTTATTCCAGTTAAGAGAGCGAGGATCAATAAAGTTATAGCCAACTACAAAGTTTAATCCTACAGGCCCGATTTTACCCTGACCTCCGAAAATAATTTCGGTTCCCAAAATTCTGGTTTTGCCAACATTTTGCGAAGAAAAACCTAAGCCTCCGTTTGCATCAATGGAATGCCAGTTAGCAGTATCGCCAAACTGACCAAAGGTAAATTCCATCATATTGTCGTATTGATTCCAGAAGCCTGCAACATCTCCGAACCCTGTCCAGTTTTTGCCTATTTTAAATCCTTGCTTGATACCAAATTCAGCGCTATAGCCTTTTTCAGGTTGAAGATTAGGATTAGAAGAAATATAAAGCGGGCCAACACTTGTTGTAATATACCTTTCCGCAATAGTAGGATAACGGAAACCCTGACCAAACGAAGCACGAATATAAGTTGCTTCGGCTGCCTGATAATTTAATCCCGCACGGAAAAGAGGATAGGTCAAATCCTTCAAGGAGGTATTCGTTTCTATACGTTCTGTATAAGTGGTATCAGTGCCATTGACATTAGGAACATTCACATAGTGCCTCATGAGGAAATATTCCCATCGTGCACCCAATGTAACACTCAACTTATTGAAGAACTTAAAATCAGTCTGCGCATACACTGAGAAATTGTAGCTGTTGTTTTTGCCGAACAAGCTTCCACTTGCCCCTTTAGGAGGATTAACATCATCATACACATTTACTACTCCACTTACAAAATTGAAATCAAATCTCTTGAGATCAACCTTTTTGTGATACTGAAGTTCAGCATAGTAACGATTGGGAACAGAGCCCTGCCCGGTATTATTGGTATTAGTAGCATTGAAGAAGCGGGAGGTAAACTTAAAGTGATTATTTTTCTTGTCGTAATAGTCAATGAAGGGATCAACTGTAAAGCGATAAGACTTATACTGCGTAATAGTGTTAGGGTATGGTTTATATGAAAGGGAGTCGTTGTTAATAAAAATGGAATCTCCTGTAATTGGATCTATCCTGCTCGTCCATTGAGAACCATAACCATTCCAAAAAAAGAATGTTTTACCCCAGCTATAGTAACCGCTTACGTTTACCCCTACATTAAGCCCCGGAGCATTTTTGAAACGGTGGCGATATTTTACATTGCCTCTAATAGCGTGGCTATCCGATGAATCCAGATAGCCTGTATTCACATCATAAGCTCCACCAACTACTAAATCATTTTGTCCGAATTTTTGACGATGCGCAAAATTGAGTCCTCCATTAAGAGGATTATTGCTTCCCCACCAAGCCATTTTCGGATGCTTTGAAGGAGCACCATAAATGCCGGTATAAACAGTAACTTTTGTGTAGGGTTCATTGGTGGGATATGCCGTTCTAACATTAATGATACCGTTAAGCGCTCCTGTTCCATACAACGCTGAAGCAGCACCTTTGATAACCTCCACCTGATCAACATTTTCCATGGGAACGATACTCCACTTGGCATCCGCTGCATCGGCTGATAATAACGGAAGGTCATCTACTAATACCAACACCCTGCTTCCGGCTCCATAACTCCAACCGGCTCCTCCGCGAATGTTCGCCTGTCCATCAGCTATAGTTACTCCGGGAACCCGGTTCATACCTGCATCTAAACTTGTTATATTCTGACTTTGCAGAAGCGAGCCTTTCACTACATCCATAGATACAGTTTCCTCGCTCATTTTTTTTGCATACTTACTTCCTGTAACCACTACAACATCTATCATCTGTTGCTTTTCTCTCAATATCACATTCAATGTTTTCTTTTCATCAGCGGTTAGGGTCACTCTAATCTTTTGCTCGTCCTTTCCAATATAGCGGTAAGCCACTTCATAAGAGCCGGCAGGAATACTTATCTCATAGTTACCATCAAAGTCAGTAACAGCAGCCCAGCCTTTAGCAGCATCTATTACTACATTGGCGCTGATGAGTGCCTCCCCATTTTCTTCGGTTATTTTCCCCGAAAGTTTGGCATTTTGAGAATGAAGAGAAAAGGAAACTAAAGTAAAAGCGAGTAGTAGGTAAAGATTTAACTTCATGCTCAATGGATTTTTTAGTGCGGACAAAAGTAATTTTTTTTTGAAACGGTAAAATACAGATTCACAGAAGGTTTGATATTGTCACAGTAGTGTCATAAACTTGTTAATAACGCTGTGAGATACAACCTGCTATTCTGATATATCTTCTCTATATTTGATGCTTTCAAAAACTAAAAATTTTCAATGAAAAAATTTACGCTTCTGTTTTCTCTTCTACTTTCAGGTATTTTGGGGCAGTTGAATGCTCAGACTTGTGCTCTCTGCACACCGGCATTTACCACCTGCCCGCCTACCGGAGGATTGTGCAACAGGTTAGATACAGCTTATGCCAACCAGCCATACGATAAGGTGATTAATTTTTATATGCCAAAAACATTAACTGATCCGAGTGTTCTCGCACAATGCCAGTGCAATTCTGTAATATTAAGGGAAATTAGAATTACAGGTGTTAGTGGATTACCTGCTGGTATTACTTATACTTTACACAATAATGGGCAATACAACGTACAGAATGGCGATTCAATTGGCTGTGTTCGTTTCTGCGGAACCCCACTTGTTCCGGGCTTGTATTCTGTAGCTGTATATCTCCTTGCAGATGTAACAGCGTTAGGCACCCTTATAGGTGATGTAGTGCAGAACAATAATCCTCAACAATATTATGATACTTTGTTAGTACTCCCCGATACGGCCGGAGGCGTTTCATCTTTTACTTTCGGAACAAACGGCTCCAGTGCATGTAATTCAATTTCAGTTGATCTTAACGCTCTATACTCTGCTCCCACTCCAAACATGACGCGCTATTTTTGGAACTTGGGTAATGGACAAACTTCCCAATTAAAAAACCCTGGAATAATTAACTACACTAATGCCTCCATTACTAAGCCGGATACATTCCCTGTAACATTAACAACAGTATTTTACAATTATACGGTTAAGAAAATCCAGATTGCCCAGATTACAGGAGGTTTCTCGGATATTGAAGAGCCGGGTGGTGCTTGCACAGCCGGTATCGGTGCTGACCCGTATGCAAAATTTAATCTACTAGGATTTAACAATATTGCGAACCAGGGAAGTAACACCTGTTCCAATATCAATTTTGATAACCTGAATGTATCAATTCCTTTAGGTACCCAGAACATTGACCTTGAACTATGGGATGCGGATAGCGGTCCTCCATTTGGCACAGCCGATGATTTGTTGGGCACCTATAATCTTACCATTCATTTAGGACAGGAGAACTACTCCAATAATAATGCTTATGGTTATGTTCAGTTTGATACTGTTGCGGGCACTACAATTACTGAAACATTGAATGTAATTGTAAATCCTTATCCAGTGATACCTACAGTAATTGCCAGCAGCGATACTTTCTGTGCTTCGGATTCTGTAAGAATTTCTCTAAACAACGATTACAGCGGACATACTTATGAATGGTATCGTGATACGGTGTTTTTAACTGCAGCAACCGATTCATTTTTTACCACCAACCAGGTAGGCAATTACAAAGTGAAAGTTACCAATCAATCAACCGGTTGCCAATCTGAATCCGGCTGGAAAGAAATAGTTAAAGTACAATCGCCAGCACCAAGCATTTCAATTCTTTTTAATGGCACATCGGCTTTTGTTACTCCTTTTCCCTCATCAGGCTTTGCTGTAGATTGGTATTTTAACGGAAACTTAGTAACCGGTCAGAATGGAAAATTTCTTACTTTTTTGGGTAACGGTGATTACCGTGCAGAGGTTTACAACACAAATTTCCCTACATGCAGAAGTTCATCTTCTGTAGAAACAATCATTTCAGGAATTAATGAATTGGCCGATAATTCTGTTTACGGTTTAAATGTTTTCCCCAATCCCAACCAAGGAAAATTTACTCTGAAATATACTGTTGAAGAAACACAAAACGTGGTTCTACATATTCAAAATATAATGGGCCAAACGATTGCAATAGAGAATTTAGTAAACTTTCCCGGGGAATTTGTTCAGGAAATAGATGCCCGCGATTGGAGCAAAGGAGTCTATTTTATTGCCATAGAAACCGCTAAAGGAAATTTAAACCGTAAAATAATTGTTCAGTAAAAGTTGGAGGATTTTCATAACTATGTGAATAAATTACCGAAAGAAATTAATTGTTTTAATACATTTGTCTCATTCTAAACTTAAAACGAACAAAGCACATGAAAAAAATAATTTTTACCCTGTTATCCTTCAGTTTGTTGTATTTCAATTCAAACGCCCAGTATTGTGGCAATTCAGGACCTACCGTTTGTACCCCAACCGGACAAATGACAGAACCTGGACTTTCTCCTGTTTCAGATAGTCTTGCGCCTGTTGTTAACGGAACCGTTGCTAACACTATCATACAGTTTAAAAACTACGACACTATAACCTTTGCGGGTCAGTTGCTTACTTTTCAATCCCTTAAAATTGATTCTATTGAGAACCTTCCGGCTGGACTTTGCTGGGAAACTAACAAAACCAATAATACTTACGGAAATCAGGAAGACGGTTGTATAAAAGTTTCAGGAACCACTTGTGCAGCTCCAGGACAATACAGATTAAGAATAATCATAACTGCTAACGTAGGATTCACGCTTAATAAAATAAGTGCAGCAGCAGCAGGTTTGTATTATTATGTACGTGTTAAAAATGCAGGCGATTCGGATACTCCGGTTGACACTACAGGACAATCTACAAACTCAACTCCTGCATTTCAACCTTATGGACAGGCAGCAGTTTGCGGTGTAGGCATTTCTGATTTAAATAGTAGTATCAGCACCCTAAGCATTACTCCCAATCCTTTCAATAGCAAAGCTGAGGTTTCATTCTTCTCTGACAAGTCAGGTGTTATGACAGAGCGAATTACTAACATGATTGGCAGCGAGGTTTACAATAAGGAAATTGAAGTTAAAACAGGCGATAACAAATCTGTTATTGAAAGAGACAACCTCCCTGTTGGAGTTTATTTCTACTCAATTGGCAACGGTAAGAACCTTGTAACTAAGAGATTAGTAATTTCGGAGTAATATATTTCTGTTGAAAACTTTAACGAGAAAGTCTCCCCATGTTTGGGGAGACTTTTTTGTTTTGTGCGGTAAGTTTCGCTGAATTATTAATCCTAAAATCAAATCATGAAAAAAATAATCTTTACGCTATCTCTTCTTTTCTCAGTTTTTTTCTCGGCTCAGTTGCTGGCACAGGCATGTGGCAGCGTGCCTGCATGTACACCTCAGGGAGGACCACTGTCTGGAGGGTTTGATGAATCAAGCACTATTCCATGTGCAGTGCAGGATAGTGCCTATAACTACTCAGCCCAGTTCACGATGTTTACTACGTTTAATTTCCAGGGATCACAAGTAGTTGATAGTATTGAGTTTGTATCTATTGATAATCTTCCCTGTGGTCTGTGTTGGTCGGTAAATAAGCCCAACAAAAGATATGTTGCCAGTGAAGATGGTTGTTTGAATATCAGAGGAACTACAAATGACGCTGCAGGTCAGTATAAGTTAGCTATTGCTTTAAATGCATGGATAAACGGTAATACCAATGCATTTCCGGTATCAGCTACTTTGTTTGATGGAACGGATATCCGTATTATTTTTCGTGTTAAGACAGCTGCAGGCACTTGTGTAACTGTTGATACTGCTGCAAATGCACCGGGTAATTTAACTGCTTCCATAAGTTGTAATACCGGTGTATCAGATTTGATTTCCGAGTTTTCTTCTCTAAGAATCACTCCAAACCCTATAAATTCAAATAGTGTGGTTTCTTTTACTTCCACTGAAATCCTTTTTTGCACTATGCGTATTTCGGATGTAACAGGAAAGATAGTTGTATCCCAGGAAATTGAAGCAAAGCAAGGCGCGAATTCCATTGCTATTGAAAAAAATGATTTAGCAGCAGGTGTTTACTTTTTATCGTTAACAGATGGAAAGAACGCAACCACAACCCGCTTCTATGTAACTGATTAGAGAAAGTTCGTTAGCAAATCTTAAAAATGGCGCAGGTATTTATCTGCGCCATTTGTTTTATATCCCTACATCTGTATTTTCGTAACGCACAAAAATAAATTCATGAGAAGCATTCAACAATGGTTAGATGAGTATGGAGTTAGCCATCAAAACTCAACCAACAAATTGATTCACTGGATTTGTGTACCGCTGATATTCTTCAGTATTACCGGCCTGTTTTATAGTATTGAGTTGCCTTTCAAAATTGGGGGCGGCATGAATTTAAATCTCGCTATAATCATGTTAGCAGCAGTAATCATCTACTATTTTGTTTTATCCAAAACACTATGGATTGGTATGTTGCTTTTTTCCAGCATGTGCTTAATTGCCTGCTATGCAGTGAAACAGGCGGGTGCCCCTTTATGGGCTGTTTCTATTATCATTTTTATAGTTGCCTGGATTGGTCAATTCTACGGGCATCATGTAGAAGGCAAAAAACCATCTTTTATAAATGATCTACAATTTTTACTTATTGGCCCTGCATGGCTAATGAGTTTTATCTATAAAAGATTGGGTATCGCATATTAAATTTCCTTACTCCCGCCCGTTACAATAATTATCTATTATGAAAAAAAGTATGTTACTTCTCTGCCTTGCTATTGCTGTTTTAAACTGTTTTGCTGCCGGAAAACCTGAAAGTCAAACACGGATTATTGTCAATAAAATGGTAAAGGCAATTGACAGCCACAAAGGTTGTACCTATACCATGCGCAGCGAAGAGAGAATTCAAAGTTTGAAAACCGGCTTGCGTGGCGGTGATATCTTCACTAAAATAAATGTAAGCCCACGTAAGTCATATATGAAAATGGTTACCGACCCTAATAAAGGAACGGAAATACTGTATGTGGAAGGAGAGAGGGCCAACAAGGCTGTAGTAAACCCCGGCAAATTTTTACCGACACTTAAATTGAGTCCATATAGCAGTTTGTTGACAAAAGATCAGCATCACACCATGCTTTCGGCAGGCTTTACTTTTGTAGAAAAAATTGTATCACAAGGAGTGAAAAAGGCCGATGCTGAACAACGGTTTGATGAAGCTTTTAAATATGCAGGCGATGTTACCTGGAACGGCAGAAGTTGTTATAAGCTGATTATTGAAGATCCTACCTATGGCTACACCACTTACACAGCCAAGAAAGGGGAAAACATGTTTACAGTAGCCGCTAAGTTTTTGATTCCCGAATACAGTATGGTAGAATTAAACGGAGTGAAAAACTTTGAAGAAGATTTGGGTGGAAAAACTTTGAAGATACCTACCAGCTATGCAAAGAAAACGGTAATGTATGTTGACAAAGAAAACTACTTCCCCATTTTTCAGGAGGTGAGTGATGACAAAGGAATTTTTGAGCGCTACACTTTCTACAACTTAGTAGTTAACCCTGCTTTTAAAGCAGATGAGTTTACTGAAAACTTTGCCGGATACAATTTCTAATTAAGCCGGTTACGAAGGTTACTCCTTATTACAAAGAACTTATTCAGCCATAAAACAGAAAAGGATTTGAAATATATTCAAATCCTTTTCTGTTTTTATGTTAACCTTAGATTACTCTAAGCATTCTATTACTAGTTGTTAGGATTTCCCGGAACGTTGCGCTTATTAAGTTCCTTAGCCTTTTGAGATGCCTCAAATTTTTCTACTTGCTCGGTTGTAAGTACTTCTTTCAACGCTGCATTATGCTTAGTCTTCAACTCAGCCATTTGCGCATCAAACTCTTTAGGGCCCAGAACTTTTATGTTAGTTCTAAGTTCATCCTGCTTTGAATAAAAATCAATGAACAGGTTATTAATCTTACCTATCTGCTGCGGTTCAACACCGCCCAATCTTGTTATTTCTGAAACTTTTTCTTTAGCTCTTACTGAAGGGGAAGTTTGTGCTGTTTGTGCATTTATAGTTCCAATAAATAAAGACACAACAGACGACATTAAAAGGATTTTTTTCATAATGGTTTTATTTTGATTCGAAGGTAAAATTATTTTTCTAAATATATCCCGGCTATGAAGGCATTCTTTTTATTTGCCTGTAATCAACCCATTTATGGATATAAAGAAATTCGGTTTTGAAAGTAAGGAATATGCACAGGCACTTGCGTTAAGAACGGAAGTGCTTAGAAAACCCCTGGGCCTAGAATTTACTGCTGCCGAGCTTAACAAAGACCGGAAAGACATTCATTTTGGTTTGTTTGAAGGCGATGTAATTCTCGCTTGCCTTACCCTAACTAAAGCTGATAACAGCAGAATGAAAATGCGGCAGGTAGCCGTGAATTTTGATGCTCAGGGGAAAGGGTTAGGAAGCAAACTATCAAAAGCGGCAGAAGCGTTTGCTAAAGAAAGCGGCTTTCAGATTATGTTTTGCAACGCCCGTAAAGTGGCTGTTCCGTTTTATGAGAAACTGGGCTACAAAATTGTAAGCGATGAATTTACCGAAGTAAATATTCCGCACTATACCATGCAGAAGCAACTTTAATACCTCTGTGAATAGGATATATTTGCGCTACATGAAAAACAAATTCATTCTTGTTACCACTGGTTTACTTCTCTGCTTTGCTGTTGTTCATTTCTCTTCCTGCAAATCGTGTAAAAAAGAGGAACCTGCTGCTGTAGTTACTGCCGACACAACCACCAGTTCTTTTCGTCCACCCAATACTATTGACCTGCCCCATGCCGATACTTCTCTCATTCCTTTTCTTACAATAGTATTGGATGCAGCTTTTGATGCCAGCGCTAAAAAAGATTATACCGCACTCGCCTCTTTAGTTATTTACCGAGGGCCCGACTCTCTTAAATTCGGTTATGATGTGTTTAACGTAAAAAACAAATATGACAAAGCACTGGTGCGCATTACTGCCGATGTTTTCAATAAATGGAATAAAGATTTGCAGTCGCGGGAGTATGCACGGGTATTTGAAATGGGACAGCCCGATGGACGGAGCATGCCGGTGATGGAGGTGATTTTTGTTTATCCTAAAAGTATGGATCGCAAGTTCTTCGGATTTCTACTGATAAACGAAGAGTGGAAAATAGCCGATGTTACTTCTTATCTGTAAGGGGAGTGCAGGTGAAAAGAAAAGCCTGGTTCAGTTCTCCGTTTGATTCAAACTTGAAACTCTTCTTTTTCAGCTCATGCACTTTTGATTCCACCGTTCCCATGGGAGTTGTGGTAAACAGTGTTTTCTTATCGGCACTGAGCCACCATTTGCCATTTACTGTTTCGCTGGCACTTTTTACCTGATATACACTGTCGGGCAAAAAACTGAACTGAATATTCTTGAGCAGATTTTCAGTGAGCATTTTCTTTTGTGGCTCGGGCAGCGTGTTCAGCGAATCAAGAAAAACAACATCGGTAATTTTCCAGGTTTGCATCACTGCTTTTTGTGGCGACACACAGGCGCCAAGCATAAAAAGGAAACTTAATACAGGAATATATTTCATGAATAAGATTAAAAGTTTGTCAGGTTATAAATGAATGACCTCGCCATACGCTGCTGCTGCAGCTTCCATAATTGCCTCGCTCATGGTCGGGTGCGGGTGGATTGATTTAATAATCTCGTGGCCGGTGGTTTCTAATTTCCGTGCTGTTACCACTTCGGCAATCAACTCGGTTACGTTCATGCCTACCATGTGGCAACCCAGCCACTCGCCATACTTAGCATCGAAAATAACTTTCACAAAACCTTCTTTAGCGCCTGCTGCGCTGGCTTTGCCCGATGCGCTGAAAGGAAACTTACCCACCTTAAGCGTATATCCTTTTGCCTTTGCTTCCTCTTCGGTTAAGCCAACACTGGCCACCTCCGGAATGCAATAGGTGCAGCTTGGAATATTTCCATAATCAATAGGCGCGGGGTTTTTGCCGGCAATTTTTTCTACGCAGGTAATTCCTTCGGCAGAGGCAAGATGCGCCAACGCGGGTCCTTTTACAATATCACCAATGGCATATACACCGGGCACATTTGTTTTGTAAAACTCATCCGTCACCACCAATCCTTTATCGGTCTTCACGCCTGCTTCTTCCAGCCCAAGGCCTTCGATATTAGCAGCAATACCTACTGCCGAGAGCACCACATCGCATTCAATGGTTTCGGTTTTACCATCTTTGGACTTCACCGTTACCACACATTTCTTACCCGAAGTATCTACCTTCTCAACAGCAGTGGAGGTGCGTATATCTATTCCCTTCTTCTTGAAAATCTTTTCTGCTTCTTTCGAAACATCCTTGTCTTCGCGTGGAAGCACTGCCTCTAAAAACTCTACCACAGTAACTTTGGTTCCGAGGGTGGAATAGAAATAGGCGAACTCCATACCAATAGCCCCTGCACCCATTACCAGCATACTGGCGGGTTGTGCTGGAAGGTTCATGGCTTCGCGATAGCCTATAATTTTCTTTCCATCCTGCTTTACATTGCCCAGCTCTTTGCTGCGCGCTCCGGTAGCCAGTATGATATGTTTAGCTGCATACTCCGTTGTTTTTCCCGAAGCATCTTTCACTTCTACTTTGCCGCCCTTCTTCAGTTTTCCGGTGCCGGATATCACATCAATCTTATTCTTCTTCATTAAAAACTGCACGCCTTTGCTCATGCCATCGGCTACCCCACGGCTGCGCTTGATAATGGCAGGGAAGTCGGCCTTTTGCGAAGCCACGGTAATACCATAGTCGGCTGCATGGTTGATGTACTCAAACACCTGCGCGCTTTTTAATAATGCCTTGGTAGGTATGCAGCCCCAGTTGAGGCAAATACCCCCCAGGTTTTCTCTTTCTACAATAGCTGCTTTTAGGCCAAGCTGCGAAGCGCGGATAGCCGCAACATAGCCGCCCGGTCCGCTGCCTATAACTATAAGATCGTAGTTCATTTGTGTAAGCGTGTTTAATTAACGGGGCAAATAAAGGCAAAGAAGAGGAAACGAGAAATTAAAAGGGAAGCGCATAGAAAAACACTAGGACATCGCACCCAATATTATTTCGCGGCTTTTTCTTTTTGCGGACTCGTTATCGGAGTGATCTTTCCAAAAACAATTTTGATGTTTGTGTGATTGAAATAAAGCCTGTCTCATTCTTCTTTAAACTACCTTTGAGAACACGAAGAAAGGAATTCGGTTAAAACATCTTAGATCCGAACGCTTTCATTTAACAGTTTTCACCCATCGTTTACATCTTTTCGTGCTCACTAACAATTAATAGCTATATTTTGTGTTACTTAAAACTGGAATTATGAGAAACAAAATTTTTATATTAATATAGATGATGTGGACGAGCGCGAATTGCTCGAAACCAGGATACACGAAACAGAATTAGCTTTTGAAGTAATTACGGATAATAGTGCGGAACGGGCTAAAGAGCGATTCAGCCTCGACTCTTACTTTCATCCTTCGGATATTTTTATTGCCTGC
>JAZKEP010000029.1:0-390 GCA_040387015.1 Bacteroidota bacterium | reverse complement strand
GGGGTACTAAGTGAAAAGCCTACCTCATTTGGTGGATGTGCCGGTTGTTATTTATACCAACAATGTAACTTAAGCTCAAATAGACGAAGCCAGAAAAGCAGGAGCGGTACACTGCCTGTTGCATACTACGCACGAAACCGCTTTAACCGGCATATTGTTTCGATTGTTTCAAAGCGAGGATGGACGCTTTGTAATGGTTTATTATCCGAATGAAGAATCTAGCGGTTTTCTCAGATAATCTCATACTTGTCTTCTTCAAACTTCTTCGTTCGTTTGATAAACGTAAAAGTGAAACCAGGCCAGAGCGTTACATTTTTGCCGGAAGAGGTTTGATACCAGCTATGGCAACCGCCATTCTGCCATACAGTGTGGCTTAGCTGTTGTTGTATT
>JAZKEP010000028.1:0-7216 GCA_040387015.1 Bacteroidota bacterium | reverse complement strand
GTGTTATGTTGTTGCTCTATGATAAAGATGGAATACTGAATATTGTTTTTACCCAGCGCAAACAATACGAAGGCGTACACAGTGGACAAATGAGTTTCCCCGGAGGAAAAAAAGACGAAGGTGATTTTGATTTGATTCAAACCGCTCTTCGCGAAACCAAAGAAGAAATTGGAGTGGGTGAAGATAAGATTGAGATTATAGGCGCTTTAAGTGAACTGTACATTCCACCCAGCAATTTTTTAGTTTATCCGGTGGTTGGTTTTGCAACGGATATAGTTTCGTTTCTACCGCAACTGAATGAAGTAGAAAAAGTGGTGGAGATACCCGTAGATTTTTTCTTAAACAAAAAGAACATCAACCTGCAAACTGAAATTAAACTCTTTAATGGTGCGGTGGTGCAGGTGCCTGCCTATGTTTACGAAGGCCATATTATCTGGGGTGCTACAGCGATTATGCTCAGCGAGTTTACATTTATAATGGAGAGGCTTAGAAAATAAGCTGTTTTACATCTTCACCCATCTTCTCCTCAATGAAATATCTTTTATTGTTATGTCTAGTATGTACACCCCTGAAGAAAAATTTTCAGTTTCTACATTCGTTATTCGATGTCCGATGTTCAACTGTATCATCTTTCTTCCTGTAACATCATAAATAATAGCGGAGCTGCCGATTAGATTTTTATCAACGCTAATGGTAATTGAGTTGGTCGCAGGGTTCGGATAAAGCAAAATTTCTTTTTGCGCGGATACTTGCTCAATACCCGAACACACTAACACTGTCAAATTAAGAGTAACAATACTGTCGCAGCCTTCTTCACTGACAAGTGTGTCTTCATAAACTCCTGCGCTGGTAAGGTTTTGCCCGTTGAATAGATAAGAATCCCCTTGACAAATAGTATCACCCAAATGAATATTGAAAGCAGAATTTACCTCCAACTGTAAGGTAACCACGCTATCACATCCGTTCGCTGCAATAAGAGTATCCGTGTAAATACCTTGCTGATGTATAACCTGGCCGTTAAATGAATACGAAGTGTCTGGACAGATAACAGCGTTCAATGAAGTTGCAATGGCAGACGGTTCTATAATATTTACCGATCCATTAACAGTGCACCCGATCACATCAGCAACCGTAACATCATACGAACCGGCTGTAAGACCGGTAATGCATTGCCCCGTGTCTGAATTATTCCAACTATAAATGAAAGGTTGTGTTCCTGCCGAAACAAAAACACAGGCCGAGCCATCGTGCTCTCCAAAGCAGGAAACATTTACTGAAGTGAGGGAATCAACTACCAATTGCGGAATTACATAAAAACACACGGTATCTTTTGCAATACATCCGCTGCTGCTTAAGGCCGCAGCTACTACGCAGTTGTTGATTACAGTAGGATAAAAGATTACCGGGTTCAATCCCGAAGCGAAGGTGTTCCCACCCAAAAAAGCATAACTGATATTCATCACATCTGAACCGTAATTAGGCATAGTAACAATACTTTCACCACTGCAAATAGTATCATCCGAAGCTATCAGGTTTAAAGTAGGCTCAGGTCTTACTATAATGTTTATAGTAGTCGAATTACTGCATCCGGTCATACTGTCTGTGTAATTGTAAGTAATAACATTGTTACCCGGAACTCCGTTAGCCGGACAAAATACACCACCGGGCAGCGAAGGACTAAATACTCCTCCCGGTGGAGACACCATTAAAGTATCACATTCTTCATAACTGCAATAGCTCGGCTGATGACCCGTAACTGAAACCTGCGGAATCGGATATACAGTTACAAATTTACAAACAGTATCTCGGCAGCCGGTAGCTAAATCCTGACAGATATAGCATATAGCATTAGGGCCACCTACTCCTGCCATAGCAGGAGAAAAAATATTCCCTGCTATTCCGGGGCCCGACAACACTCCATTGGGGCAACTTACTGTAATAACCTCATTAGCTGCGGTTATGCAGTATTGTGAATCTAAGCCGATAAAATCTGCGACCGGTGGCTGGTTAACTGTTACTATTATTGCATCAGAAAAAGTACAGCCACGACTGTCGGTAATCACTAAGGTATAAGTAGTGTTAACTGTGGGGCAATGAGTTAAGCTGCATGAATTGCCCGGTACAGGAATTCCGTTAATAAACCATTGACAAGAGGAAGGAGGAAAACCACCGCTTAAATTGGGATTAAACGTTACACAACTGAGGGCATTAGCGCACAACGAAATATCGTTACCAAGACTGAAGAATAATGTATTGGGTACCACCTGGATATTTGCACAATCGGAAGCCGTGCATCCAAAGATATCCGTTACTGTAACACAGAATTGAGTAGAAAAGCCTAGGTTACATACCACCGGATTTGCTACCGTGCAGGAACTCATACTCGGTGGTTGAATACAAGGACTCCATTGATAAGTATAAGGTCCTTGGGTGCCACTGCCGGTGGGGTTACCGCCAAGTGTAATACAGTCGTTTGGACATGCCACCAGAGTTCCCCCAGGTCCCGCATCTGCTGTGGGGGATGTTCTTAAAAGTACATTCACATCCGCTGAAGCCGAACAGCCCATTGTGTCAGTCACCGTTACGCGATAATTAGTCATCATAGTGGGACAAGCTGTGGGATTAGGTACGTTCGGAGGAAATGCACCGTTGCTCCATAAATAGGTATAAGGTGGTGTGCCTCCCGAAGCGCCAGCACTGTTTCCAAGTTCAAAACATTGTCCCTGACAAATTAGGGTATCCGCTGTGGTCACAAAAAGGATGGGTGAAGTCACTGTAAGCGTTAACTCAATTAATGAATCACAGCCATTTACATCTGAAAGTGAATCAACATATACTCCTGTGCTGTTAAGCAACATACCATTAAACAAATAAGTAGTGCCTTCGCATATTTGCGCAGAAATGTTGCTTACTGTAGGGGAGCAGGGAGCTGCACTGTCTATCGTATTCGTAACCGTATTGGTAACCACCGGAGCATTAAAATCGAAATAGATAAAGGCGGTGTTCTGTATTTGTGTTCCCCTTACCAGGTTATTTTTTACCCTCACCTTGTATTGCACATAACCGTGACTTGCCGGTTCATTCACATTGCTGTCGGGCAGGTAAATATTCGGGAAGTTAAACCGCACCGCATTGCCTGTAAGCTGCACCATCGGTTGCATGCTATAAGCCAGCAACTGAAAGGTAGATTCATCCACCCCGGCATCCAACGTATCTGTTATGTATATATGTATAGCCGTATCGGAGCCTGTGTTTTGAAAGTTGATGGTATAAGTAAGCCAGCCCGAAGTATCTACTACCGAAGGAGGAGATACCTGTTTGTCATTAGGGTCATAAGACCCTACTACCGTAAAGCACTGCGTAAGCGTATTGTTAGCGGGGTTATTATCTCCGGCAGTTGGTGTAACAGAAACCGTAATGCAAACCTGCGAACCAAGCGGAGCGGTGGTATCGGTTTGAAGAAGAAAATTAAAGTGACTGAAGAAATTTACTGCCCCGAAATCAGGAATGGTGTAGGTAAGCGTACTTCCTGCTATGGAAGGAGTGAGGGCTCCTGCTGCTGGCGAAATATAGCTAACCGCGCCTGTAAAACTTACGGTTACAGCCCCAACAACACCTGCTGCACAATGCGCTCCATAAAAGTTAGTAATGTCTCCCGCTCCAATATTTACTGTAGTAAATGTTGCAGGGCGAAAGCGCGAACCATAAATACTATGAGCCGTTAAATCAAAACCGGGTTTGCATTTAAGCGCAAAATCTTTATTGTAATCCAATGAATCAATAGCAATAAGAGTATCGTAGTGTGTGTTATTAGCAGGGCAGCTTACATAAAAAGGAATGTTAGATGTATCTACACTTACTTCATAAGTGCCCAAGCTATCAGTATCAAACGAATAAAAACCCTCGCCACCAGTAAATGATTGTTGAATTACATTACCGCTTATCTTAAGCTGGACTTTTATATTGCCTTGAGCAACATCAGAGGCATTTTTTACACAATTATTATTTGCATCATAAAACACATTACCTGTAATATTCCATTGAGAACTACAGCCATTGCTGTTAAAAGGGTCACATAACGGTACAAACTGTATCGGAGGATTACAATTGGAAATTCCAGTATATCGGGGCAAGCAAGCAATCAGTGTGCTCCGGAAATCCAAATTGGTAATAGTTCCGAATGTTGGAAAGCAAGTAAGCGGATTAGCGCTAATGTTACATATGAACATTGAACTGGGGAGTGAGGACAATGCGGTAATTTGATTTTGACTGCAATCAAAACTGGAAAGTATTGAAGGCAGGTTAGGCAAACTTGTAAGTAAATTGTCTTGGCAATTGAGATGTGAAAGGCTGGACGGCAGAGGAGGCAAAGATGTCAGTTGATTGTTCCAGCAATTTAATTCCTGAAGACTAAGTGGCAATGTAGGCAAGGAGGTAAGTTCACCGTTGTTACAATATAATCGCTGCAAGTTGGCAGGTAAAGTCGGCAAACCGGTCATCAAATTTCCATCACAAGATAAAACGGTGAGGCTGTTTGGCAGAAGGGGCAAACTGGTTAACTGGTTATACTCGCAAAAAAGACCCACTATTGTATTTGGCAAACTTGATATGCTTGCAAGCTGGTTGTGCCCGCATATGGCTGTTCTCAAGAAGTTAGGGAACCAGATACTTGTGATACTATTCTCACTGCAGTCCAGATAATCTAGTGAAAAGGGAAACCCAGGTAATCCAGTCAGTTGGTTATTCTTGCAATGCAATTGTGTTAAGGTTTGCGGAATACTTGGCAAAAAGGTCAGCTGATTGTAATCGCAACTCAGAACGGTTAAATTGGATGGTAATGCCGATAAATTGGTTAGCTGATTAAAGCTGCATTCAAGGTGATTCAATTGTTTTGGCAGCTGTGGAAGAGTGTTTAGTGAATTAGAGCTACAATTAAGGTTTTTTAATGAATCAAAATACTGAATCCCTGTAAGGTCTGAAATATTTGTGTGGCTACAACTCACATATGTTGCATTCACCACTGCCGGGCATGTCGTATCCATCTGCCAGCCCACACCATTATTTCCTTGCAAACAGGCAGAGTAGCCATTGGTATTCAGCCAGGTTCCAAAGTTAGTATCGGGTATGCTTACCCACTGCGCCTTTGCAGTAAGGGTAAAAAAGATAAACAGGAGTAGGGAGATTTTTTTCATGGAGGGTGGTTAGTGAATTAAATATAAACTCTATTTTTTATTCACAATAAAATAAGACTGCTTTAGTTATTTCCATACAGTAAATATCTTTTTGTATGGCCATTACAGTAGTAGAAAACTATGTGTCGGTAGATGAGTATGCCGCGCTTTGCGACATCAGCAGGCGTTCGGTTTTAAACAGAATAAGAGCAGGCACCGTATCGGCAATTAAAGTAGATGGAATATATGCGGTAAACAGGCAAATTTCTCCGCCCCGCAAATTTATGCACCACAAATGGAAAAAACCCGGAGCAGGCGTGTCGCATTCCTATCCTGATTTGCGAACCGTGATACCCTGGTGCCTTGGCAGGGGTATCCGTTGCTTCCCGTATCTGCGCGCTATTATTAATGGTAAGATAGATGGCTGGGTAATTGGCGGTGAAGTGTTTGCCAAAGTAGCCGACCTGGAGGCGTTCAAGAAGTAACCTTCTTATCAATTCTGTTTCGATGCTGGATCCAACTGCATCTTTCCCGACACCTTTCTTTTTATCTTAAATGGCTCCGTAAAAGTTACGGAGGCTATTGCGGGGTTCGCATTACCTTGGTATGTCATCCGACAGCACAGTGGTAAGTCACATTGCTTCCGTATGTCACACCACAACGCTGTTTCTGATCACATTACTTCCTTATGTCATGCGGAGGTAATATGGGTAAACACATTACCGCCTTATGTCACACGCAGGTAATACGGAATTGGTAAGTGCTTCCGTATGTCGTACCAAAGTAATGTGAATGCCGAAACAGCTAAGGCAGGTTAGTCAACGTTGATGACGAAACCCAGAAGAGTTCCGCAAACCTTGAAACAGGTATGTTTTAATTTTGAAAACTTCAGCAATGTACTTGCCCGTTGTTGGGCGAGCGCCATTTGTGTTGCGCTACTTACTACTTACCAATCCCTACTCCCTATTTCAACACATTGCGGGCAATCAACTCTTTCATTATTTCGTTGGTGCCGGCATAAATGCGCTGCACTCGCGAGTCGGCCCAGGCGCGGGCTACGTGATATTCCCAGATGTAGCCATAGCCACCATGCAACTGCAAACATTCGTCAGCCACTTTCTGTTGCAAATCGGTCAGCCAGTATTTACACATCGAGGCGGTGGCCTGGTCTAATTTCTTTTCAGCATGTAGCTCCACACAGCGGTCGGCAAAGGCGCGCCCGATGGTAATTTCGGTAGCCACTTCCGCCAGTTTAAAACGCGTGTTCTGAAACTCTGCAACCTGCTTTCCAAAAGCAGTGCGCTCTTTTGTATATTGAATTGTTTTTTCCAGTGTGCCTTCGGCTGCGGCAATGGCTGTAAGCCCAACTACCAAACGCTCCTGCGAAAGTTCGGTCATCATATATTTAAATCCTTCGCCTTCTTTACCTAAAAGATTTTCCTTCGGCACTTCTACGTTCTCAAAAAACAACTCGCAGGTATCCTGCGCATGTAATCCAATCTTTTCGAAGGGCTTTCCTTTGGTAAATCCTTTCATGGAAGAATCCATTACAAGCATCGAAGTTCCTTTAGCGCCCTTGGTGGGGTCTGTTTTAGCAGCCACCACCGATACATCGCTCAGGTAACCATTGGTGATAAAGGTTTTAGAACCATTCACTAAATAATAATCGCCTTTATCTACGGCTGTGGTGCGAATGTTTTGCAAATCGCTTCCCGCTCCCGGTTCGGTCATGGCAATAGCGCCAATCATTTCGCCTGCTGCCATTTTAGGCAGATACTTTTTCTTAGTGGCTTCGGTGCCGTAGTGGTCAATATATGGCACCACAATATCCGAATGCAAAGGATATCCCACAGCCGGGCCTGCGCACCCGGTGCGCGCCAGTTCTTCGGCTACAATGGCATTGTAACGGAAATCTTTAATACCCATGCCGCCATATGCTTCATTTAATTGCATACAAAGGAAACCTGCTTCGCCAAACTTCAGCCAGCTTTCGCGGCTTACCATTTGTGCTTTCTCCCACTTAGCATTGTGCGGCACAATTTCTT
>JAZKEP010000027.1:22903-46430 GCA_040387015.1 Bacteroidota bacterium | reverse complement strand
CTACCATTATTACGTATCTATCTACCAGAATCATATATCTATTTACCAAGAGTATCTATCAATCTACTAAAATTATGTATTGAGTGTTCAAAATAATTTATTTTTTATTCAGAACTATATATTATTTTAGCATTTAGATGTATCTATTAACCAGGTGTGTGTATTGATTGAACAAAAATACACATGAGATTAAAAAAAATGCCTTAGGAATTGTAAAAACAGGGTTCAAGGTTCATAAAACAGCATTCGAGAACAAAAAGAATAACCATTGGTGTTGCAAAACCGCAATAGAGGGGGCAAAAACCAAGGTCGCGGAAGAAAAAACAGGGTTGGGGTTTCACAAATAAGCATTCTGGTATAATAAAAACAGAAAGCAGATGCGAAAAAGAGCTGGTATAACTAAAAAATTAAGCAAAGTGCCATATATATACACTAAGAAATTTGCCAAACTTGGCAAAGATGCCACCAATATTACTTTGGTTGTCCGTAAACTGATGAAGGAGCAGCATTTAACCCAGCGCAAGCTCGGTAAAATGCTGGGTTGGCGGCATACTACTATCAACGCCATGCTCAAGCGGCCTACCTGGAACATTGCCGAACTGCTGATGGTAGGTAAAGCCCTGAACCACGACCTGCTTAAATATTTCTATCTGGTGCCGCCCGAGGCACAGGTGGGGGTTTCGCAATTGCAAACAGCACAAACCGAAATTGAAAGGTTGAATGCTGAACTTAAAACAGCGGGTGAAGAGTTGCTGAAGCTGCGCACCGAAAACAAGGTACTGCGGGAGGTGTTCAGCAACAACGCCAACCGGTAGAAAAGGCCTCCGAAGCTTGCTCTTTTGCTTTAAATACAGAAAGGATTAGTAGCTTTCATTAAAACAACATTTGGCATAATCCTTCGTTAATTGTTACTTCGCGCCTCGTTAAATGAAAAAAAGCATTCTTTCCGGCTTATTCTTGCTGCTCACTGCGGCTGCCTTTTCACAAATCCATGAGTTTGGAGTGTGGGGCGGCATTACCAATTATTTTGGCGATTTGAACACTAAAACTTCATTCAGGTTTGTGCGTCCGGGCGCGGGGGCTTTCTATCGCTACAACATAAAACACCGCGGAGCCTGGAAATCTTCCATCAACTGGGGTATTGCCGAGTTTGATGATGCAGCTACCAACACCGACTGGAATAAGCAGCGGAATCTTTCTTTCAAAACCAATATTTTCGATATTACTTCGGTTATCGAGTTCAATTTTTTTAAATACGATAAAGAAAGCAAGAAACACTGGTGGACCCCGTATCTTGGCACAGGGCTTACTGTTTTCTTCTTTAACCCCAAAGCAGAATATAAAGGCAAGTGGCATTATCTGCAGCCATTGGGCACCGAAGGACAAAATGATCCCAGCTATTCGGGAGTTGAAAAATACAGGTTGTTCAGTTTTGCCATTCCTATTGTGGGCGGGTTTAAGTTTTCTTTTAAGCGAAACTGGAACATTGCCATAGAAGCAGGCGTACGGAAAACTTTCACCGATTATTTAGACGATGTAAGCGGAAAATATCCAAGTTATGCTTCGTTGCCTGCCGGCTCTACGGGTTTGGCGGCTGCCCTTTCTGACCGTTCGGCAGAAGTTGGAGGCGAAAGAATAGGTAAAGCGGGCTATCAGCGCGGCCAATCACCCAAAAAGGATGACTATCTTTTTGGCGGAATTACCATTTCCTATACTATTATGAAAATGCAATGTCCAAGCCCCAACGGTTCGTATAAGTAGTTATGGTGGACAGAAGTTTTCTGTATTACCTACTCACTTTTCCCCCTCATGCATTTTAATATCTTTGCCCACCTTTGAAAAATAAAATTTCAAAACTACGTTTAATCGTTCGCGTGTGAGCCTGAAAGAGCAAATTGATTTGAGCCGATTACCCCAGCACATTGCTATTATAATGGATGGTAACGGACGTTGGGCAAAGAAGATGGGAAAGAACCGGATTTTCGGCCATACTAACGGAGTAAAAGCAGTGCGCGAAACAGCCGAGGGTTGTGCTGAGTTGGGCGTTAAGCATTTAACCATGTATGCTTTTAGTGAAGAAAACTGGAACCGTCCCCAAACAGAAGTAAGTGCTTTAATGACCTTGTTATTGAAAACCATTGGCGGAGAATTGAAGACACTTGTGAAAAATGATATACGCCTGGGGGCTATTGGCGATATTGATTTGTTGCCTAAAGGAGTGGCTAAAGAATTGAGGTCGGCAATTGATAAAACAGCTCATTGCAAACGCATGGAACTGATACTTGCCCTCAGTTACGGGGCTAAAAATGAAATTGTGAGAGCCGTGAAGCAGATTTCATTGAAATTACAGAACCGGGAAATTTCGATGCAAGATATAAATGAAGAGTTGGTTAACGAAAACCTGTATACAGCCGGACGGCCCGATCCGGAACTGCTGATTAGAACCAGCGGAGAAAAGCGGGTAAGTAATTTCTTATTATGGCAGTTGGCATATGCCGAGTTTTATTTCACCGATATTTTCTGGCCTGAGTTTAATAAAGAGGAATTGTATAAGGCCATCATTGATTTTCAAAACCGCGAACGCAGGTTCGGTAAAATAAGTGAGCAACTGGTGACCACTTAACAGTGGTAGTTATTCGTAAATTCATAAGCCCATCCCCTGAAAAAGATATTCCTTCTTCCCTTACTTCTCCTCAACCTGTTTCTGAGCGCCCAGACTGATGCTGTTCCATTTGATTACGGCAAAGGCGGGGAATATGAAATAGGAGATATTACTGTTGAGGGAGCTAAATTTCTCGACTCACGAATCCTGGTTACCCTTTCCGGTCTTGCCAAAGGCGATAAGATTAAACTTCCTGGCGAGCAGATACCAAAGGCGATTAAAACCTTGTGGAAACAAAGACTTTTTACCAATGTATCCGTTGAAGCCACAAGAATTGAAGCAGGGAAAATTTATTTGGTAATTCATGTGGAAGAACGCCCTCGTATTTCCCGCTATTCCCTTAAAGGAATTAAAACCAGCGATGCTGATGAACTGAAAAAGAAATTAGAGTTGCGCGCGGGCAGCATTTTTACCGATAACATGCGAAGCCTCACCATTAACACGGTGAAGAATTATTATATAGACAAGGGATTCTTGAACGTGGAGGTAGAAGTAGAAGAGGAAAAAGATACACTCCTGGTGAATAGTGTTCTGGTTCGCATACGTGTAAATAAAGGAGCTAAAGTAAAGATTGACCACATCAATATTTGCGGCAGCCGCGAAGTTACCGAAGCAAAACTTAAGAGACAGCTAAAGGAAACCAGGGAAAAAGTAAAGTTCGATTTAGATGGTTTGTTCCGCTTTAAGAAAAACTTTGCCCGCGACTCAATCAAAGTAAAGTGGTACCAGATTCCCGGCAACCTTTCGGTGATGCGAGCCAAGGACTATTCCGAACGACATCTTAATCTTAATTTCTTCAAAGCATCCAAATTCAAGCGCGATGAATACGAAGGGGATAAGAATAAGATGATTGAATATTACAACAGCATTGGTTTCCGCGATGCAGCTGTGGTTTCCGATTCCATTTACATGGATGACGACAAAAACATGAATATTGATATTTATGTGAATGAAGGTCGGAAATACTATTTCCGGAACCTCTATTTTAACGGCAATACAAAATATCCGGACTCTCTCCTCTACAAAATTGTAAATATCAAGCGGGGTGAAGTTTACAATCAGAAACTGATAGACGAAAGAATTTTCATGAATCCGAACGGAGGTGACCTTAGTTCGCTCTACATGGATGATGGCTACTTGTTTTTCAGCGTTACTCCACTCGAAGTAAAAGTAGATGGCGATTCGATTGATTTGGAATTGCGAATTAACGAGGGAGCACAGGCAACTATTAATGAGGTGAGAATTTTGGGTAACACCAAAACAAATGAAAAAGTTATCCGCAGAGAGCTTCGTACCCTTCCGGGAAATAAGTTTAGCCGTACTGATTTGATTCGCTCACAACGCGAGATCATCAACCTAGGCTATTTCGATCCGCAGCAATTAGATGTGGTACCTATTCCGAATCCCGAAAAAGGAACAGTAGATATTGAGTATCGCGTGGTTGAAAAGCCATCTGATCAATTAGAGTTATCGGCAGGATGGGGCGGAAGGTCATCTGCCGGAAGTTCTGGTGGTTTGTTCGGAACACTCGGTGTAAATTTTACCAACTTCTCCATTAAGAACATTGGTGATAAAAAAGCATGGACACCGCTACCTTCAGGTGACGGACAGCGATTAGGAATCCGCGTTAACTCAAACGGAAGATCGTTCCAATCCTATAGTGTTTCGTTTACAGAACCTTGGCTTGGTGGTAAAAAACCACAGTCCTTAAGTTTTGCATTTAACCGTCTTCGGGCTAATGCTTTCAATGACTTTAACGATGCCAGCAAAATAAGCGGTAAGTATTTCTCCACCAGCGTATATCTTGGTTTAGGGACCCGTCTAAAATGGCCGGATGATTTTTTTACTGCAGAGGTTGGATTAGAATATCAGAATTATATTCTTCAGAACTATTTCGGCACTTTCATTTTCGACAACGGTAAGGCTAACAACATAAACCTTCAACTAACACTCTCAAGAGATTCACGCGAGTTAGCGGCTCCTACTTTCTATAACCGCGGAATTTATTTTATGGTTCAGGGTAAATTCACCTTGCCTTATTCTCTGATGTTTAACTCGCGGAAAAACCTTGATTATGATGACCCGGATAATACGGAGCGCTATAAATTCGTAGAGTTCCACAAGTGGAAGATGTTGTTTGAATGGCACATACCTATCTGGAAAAACCTGGTTTTCAAAGCCGGGGCTAACCTGGCATTCCTTGGATTATATAACAAACGGGTGGGCTATTCCCCTTTCGAACGTATTGAGTTTGGTGGTGATGGTTTAAGCAATTTGAACCAGGGTTCGCAATTGGGTAGAGACATTGTTTCTTTCCGTGGCTACAAAGAAGTTGTCAGCCCCGCAGGAGGTGCGCCTATCATGAATAAGTTTTCTATGGAATTGCGCTATCCAATTTCGCTCAACCAGTCAGCTACTATTTATGCGTTGATTTTTGCTGATGCAGGAAATTACTGGACAGGTATAAAAGACTATAAACCTTACGATTTGGCCCGTTCGGCAGGTGTAGGTGTTCGTGTGTTTCTGCCTATGTTCGGTTTGTTAGGCTTTGATTATGGTCTTGGATTCGACAGAGATAAATTCGGGCTTGCACCGCAGGCAGGTAAAAATATTTTTTCCAAGTATGGAAGTTTCAGAATTATTTTAGGTCGTGAGCCGGATTGATAAGCGGAAATACAAACGTTAGCATTTGTGAAAATTCTAAATCCTAAATTTACTTTGGCAACGTAATTGGTCTTACAGCAAAAACAAACAAAATGAAGAAAATTATTACAGCCGTTGTAGCCATCTTTTTGATGAGTACAACAACCTATGCGCAGAAATTCGCATTTGTGGATATGGATTACATCCTAGGCAAAATGCCTACTTACACCGAAGCACAAAAGCAATTGGATAAAATTGCTGAGGGCTGGCAAAAAGAGGTGGAGGGTAAAATGAAAAATGTAGATGACATTTATAAGCAGTTTCAGGCAGAGCAGGTGTTGATGACCGAGCCGATGAAACAACAAAAAATAAAAGACATTGAAGCAAAAGAAAGAGATGTGAAGGAATATCAGAAGGCGAAGTTCGGTCCTAGCGGTGAATTGTTTAAGAAACGGCAGGAGTTGGTGAAGCCGATTCAGGATAAAATCTATAATGAAATTTCAAAGTATGCTGTTGCAAAAGGATTTGATTTCATTTTCGACCGTTCCAGCGGACCTACTATGTTGTATGCTGGCGACCGCCACAATAAAAGCGATGATATTCTCTCCGCCCTCGGAATTTCAGCGAAGCAATAAGCAATTGACCTAAAAATATATCTTTGCGCGCGCTCATGAAAAAAGCTGGATTACTTATACTTTTATCGTTCTTTCTTTTTACCGAAAATATTTTTGCGCAACAGAAATATGGCCATATCAATTCGAATGATATTTTAGAAGTAATGCCCGAATACAAGCAGCTGAATGCCACACTTGATTCAAAGAAAAAGCAATATTCAGTTCAGCTGCAGAGCATGTATAAGGATTACGAGCAGAAGACAAAAGAAGTGAATGATTATGGGGCTGCCATGATGGAGGCGGTTCGCGAAGAGAGACTGAAAGAAATTGAAGGTTTGCAAAACGGCATTACAACCTTTCAGGAAAATGCAGATGCGGAGATGCAAAAAATGCAGGTGAAGTTGATGAAGCCGCTGAATGATAAGTATCTGAAAATAGTAAAGGCAGTAGCACAGGAAAACGGTTTAGCTTATGTTTTTGATTTGGCCTCTGGGGCGGTAGTTTATCATCCCGAAAGTAAAGGAGATGTAACCGAACTAGTGAAAAGGAAAATGGGAATTAATTAGTCATTAGAATAAAACAAAAATAAAGATGAAGAAAACAACCCTCGTAATTATTGCAGCCGTGTTTATGTTTATAGGAACCGCTCAGGCGCAGCAGAAGATTGGTCATATTAACTCCATTGAAGTATTACAGGCAATGCCTGAATTCAAAACAATGCAGGATGACCTTCAAAAGCAGAAAGACGCTTATACAAAAGCTTTGGAATCTATGTATGGAGACTACGAAAAAAAGCAAAAATCACTTCAGCAATTGAGCAATGATAAAACAACGCCTGATGCAATTATTGAGTCGCAAATTCAGGAGCTACAGGATTTGCAAAAGAGAATTACTGATTTTGAGGCCAAGGTAAACGAGGAACTTCAGAAAATGCAGCAGGACAAGCTTAAACCCATCAACGATAAGTATCTGAAAGCAGTGAAGGATGTGGCACAGACAAGCGAGTATGCTTACATTATAGATGTAGTGTCAGGTGCCGTGGCTTACTACCCTGAAGGTGGAAACGATGTAACTTCAGTAGTAATGAAAAAACTGGGAATTACAGCAGCGCCACAAACACCGGCAACGGCTCCCAAAACTACTACAACGCCTAAATAGGCCAACGATATATGCAATTCGGTAATCAACAACCGATTGGAGTTTTTGATTCAGGCATTGGCGGCTTAACGGTCGCCAATGCTATTTCTAGGCTGTTACCTCAGGAACAAATAGTTTATTTTGGCGATACTGCCCACCTGCCGTATGGCGATAAATCGAAAGAACTGATTCGTTCATATGCTGCTAAAATTACAAATTTTTTACTGCAGCAAAATAAGTGTAAAGCGGTAGTCATTGCCTGTAACACCGCCTCCGCAGCGGCATATGAATTGCTCAGAGATAAATACAAGAATTTAGTGCCCGTAATCAATGTAATTGACCCCATGATTGAAGCAGTAATTGCGGATGAAACAATAAAGAAGGTGGGAGTTATTGCTACGAAAACAACCATTGCATCAGGAGTGTATGCTGAAAAATTTTCAAGAAGAAAGCATTCGCTTCAGTACACAGAATTGGCTACTCCTTTATTGGCTTCTATGATTGAGGAAGGATATTACAAAGATAATATTAGCCATGCGGTTTTAGAAAGTTATTTATCGAATGAAGTGTTAGACGGCATTGATGCATTGGTGCTGGCTTGCACACATTATCCGCTCATTAAAGATGAAATTTCAGCGTATTACCGAAACAAGGTGAAAATCTTCGACTCAGCGGAAGTGGTAGCTCGAAAACTGAAAGGGATTTTGGAAAGAGAAAACCTAGCAGCCGCCCAAAAAACTGCAAATGATTTGTTTTATGTTTCCGACTACACCCAATCTTTTGAACGCACCACGAATATCTTTTACGGTAAAGAAGTTCATTTAGAACTTTATAACATTTGGAAGGGGCAATAAAATCTTTTGCTTCGTCTTGTTGTCTTATTTTTGGAATATATTTATACTATGAAAAAGCTTCTTACCCTCTTCGCCATTTGTACGCTGGTTACTGTTCAAAATTTAAGTGCTGACGGCATTGAGTTCGTTCATGATAAAAGTTTTCAGGAAGTGCTGGCCATGGCCAAGGCTCAGAACAAAATCATCTTTATGGATTGCTACACGGTATGGTGCGGGCCTTGCAAGCGAATGGCGGCCAATGTTTTTCCTGATAAAGAAGTGGGCGATTACTTTAATGCCAATTTCATCAACACTAAATTTGAAATGCAAAAAGATGCTGATGGGCCGGATATTTCTAATAAGTATAGCATACGAGCATATCCAACGTTGCTTTGGTTAGATGGCGATGGTAAACTTATTTACCAGCATGTAGGTGGGCTTGATCCGCAAGGCTTGATTGCAGAAGCCAAAAAAGCCACTGATCCGACTCCAGGAATTTTAGCTGGCATGAAGACCGACTATGCTAACGGTAAACGTGACGTTGAATTTCTTTCCAACTTTCTTAATACTTTAAATGCCACGGGTGAGAAGTATGATGATATCTTCAAAGAATATCTTGGTAAATTGAGTGAAAAGGAACTAGCCGATTCAAAGCATGCCAAAACAGTTTTCGCATTAACCAATGATATCAAATCTCCGGGTTTAAGTTACGTGATGAAGAACCGGGATTCGTATATTAAGTTGGTGAGCGAAGATGCATTCGACCTGAAAATAAACCAGATAGCATCTAAGGCGGTGAGTGAAGCCCCTCGTGCCGAAGACAAAGCGATGTTTGAAGGTGCGATCGATTTGCTGAAGTCCAACAAGGCGGCAGACCATCCGGAGAAGATTCTGAAACTCTCAATGGAGTATTACCCGCGTACGAACGACTGGGCGAGCTATGATAAGAGCGCCACTCAGTACATTAAAAAATATGCGGCTAAAGATGCCGTTGTGCTTAACGATGTGGCGTGGAATTATTTTCTTAACATTAACGATGATGCTCAATTGCAGAAAGCTACTAAGTGGGCTTATGAAGCCGTAAACACCGATAATAAGTATACATACAACCTTACATACGCATATCTTCATTACAAGCAGAATAATTACAAAGAAGCTGAACGTGCTTGCGATTATGCCATCATCCGTGCTAACGAGGAGAATGTACAGCCTTCTTCTGCCAATGCTTTAAAAGAAGCGATTAAAAAATCGCAGACAAAGCAGTAAGTACAGAACCTTACAAAAAAATACTTTCGGTCGGGCTGAAAACTCTTTCTGAGCTGGTTTCATTTTTCCAGCAAGCCACCTCAACTATGTCAAACTCTTCAACGCTTGTAAGGTTCCATTGAGTTAACTGCCTAAATTTATTTCATAGCTGGGAAGAAAGCATAGGTTTTCAATGCTACCCTAGCGGAAATCACTTTAACGAATAACTTTTTATTTCTTTGTATAGTGGCAGACAAAAAAATAAAAAATGAAATTTCTGTCGATTATCAACTAATCGGTATTGCCTCTTCACTCCGTGAATACAAGCTCTGCTACCATCTCAACCTGATTCTCGGTTGCGATTTCAGAAAACTCAAGGATTTATTTTTTGGATCTACAGAGCGCACACGCACGGTTCAGTTCAGTGTATTCAAAGCTGGAGAGGAGGAACACCTGAACAAATTCATCATTTTTACGAATAAAAGTCTAGGAGAAGTGTTATTGCCCGAGGTTAGCAACTTCGACTATATTGTGCAGGTGCATGGCAATTATGAAGCGGAAGATATTGACCGCTTGATAAACGAAGTCAGGAAACTTCCCGAGGTAATGATGACTGCTGTAATACCTTTAAAAAAAATAAAGAGCAAGGAGCGATTAATTTATGAAGAAGAAAGACCTTCGCAACGATTGATAAACACAAAAAGATTTAAGTAGCGTTACCTAAGAATATGAAAGTAAGAATCAATAAAACAAAAATAATTGCCACCTATGGACCAGCTTGCAGTAGTCTGGAAACGATGGAGGACATGGTAAGTGCAGGTGTGGATGCTTTTAGATTCAACATGAGCCACGGCACCCATGAGCAACATATTGAGGGGTATAAAAAAGTCCGCCATATTAATAATGAACATGGATTGAACATTGCCATCCTGGCTGATTTACAAGGTCCCAAAATTCGGATTGGTGAGGTGCGCGATAATATAGAAGTACTGGAGCAGGGGCGTGAAGTGGAGATTACCAATAAGGTATGTGAAAGCACCTTCAAAAAATTATTTATCAACTACCTTGCCTTACCTAAAGAAATAGAGCCGGGCGATGCTATCTTAATTGATGATGGCAAAATAGAACTCAAGGTTATTTCAACCAACCGTAAGGATACTATTAAAGCTAAAGTAATTACAGGAGGAAAAATTAGCAGTAACAAGGGAGTTAACCTGCCGGATACAAAGACTTCGGTGCCATCTCTTACAGAAAAAGATAAAAAGGATTTAAAGTTTGCGATAGCCAATGGAGTAAACTGGATTGCCCTGTCATTCGTTCGATCTCCGCAGGATGTAATTGATCTGAAAAAAATTATCGGCAAGAAGAATTCTTACATGAAAGTGATGGCTAAAATTGAAAAGCCGGAAGCTCTATTGGAATTAGATGAAATAATAAAAGTGAGTGACGGCATAATGATTGCGCGCGGTGATTTGGCGGTGGAGGTGCAGCAGGAAAGAATGCCATTGATACAGAAAGATATTATCGCCCGTTGTATTCGATATGCTAAACCCGTGGTTGTAGCTACTCAAATGATGGATAGCATGATTGAGAATCCGAACCCTACACGGGCCGAAATAACAGATGTTGCTAATGCCGTAATTGACGGAGCTGATGCAATAATGCTTAGCGGAGAAACTTCAGTGGGCAAACATCCGGTGCGCGTTATTCAAATCATGGGAAAGATTGTTACCAATATAGAACATGCTAATATTATTTATGACAAGGAATTAAAAGCGGAAAGCACTTCGCAGTCTTTTATCAGCGATTCTATTTGCTATAGCGCAGCCCGCATAAGTTCTGACCTTGGGGCCAAAGCCATTATAGGTATGACTTTTTCAGGGTATACTGCTTTTATGCTTTCCAGCTACCGCCCAAGAGCGGACATATTTATTTTTACCGAGAATACCGACCTGCTAAATTCATTGAGTTTATGCTGGGGTGTTCGTGCTTTTTATTACGATAGGTTTGTTGATAGCGATACATCTATCCGTGATGTGATACGCATTTTAAAGGCAAATAATCTTCTAAAGAAGGAAGATGTAATAGTAAATGTAGGAACCATGCCGCTTGCAGACAGAGGCAAAGCCAACATGGTTAAGGTGACAGAAGTAGAATAAGTTGCCGGTAGGCAACGAACAAAAAAATCTAAGTTTGTCCTCTTAATTCTAACAACTCCACCTATGATTAACGTTCCCCTCCTCAAAGAAATATGTGAATTACCCGGTGTTCCCGGACACGAACAAAAAGTGCGCGAACTTATTCAACGCGAACTCAAGAATATTGCCGATGACATTTCCATAGATAACATGGGTAATCTCATTGCTCTTAAAAAAGGAAAGAGCAGCGAAAAGAAAGTGATGGCTGCCGCGCACATGGATGAAATAGGTTTTATCATTCATCATATTGATGATAACGGATTTCTGCGCTTTCATCCTCTTGGTGGTTTCGATCCGAAAACGCTTACCGCACAGCGGGTTGTGGTTCATGGAAGGAAAGATGTAATTGGAGTGATGGGCACAAAGCCCATTCACCTTATGACCCCTGAAGAAAGAGTCAAACCTCTTCAACTCACCGATTATTTTATTGATCTGGGCATGAAGAAGAAGGAAGTAGTGAAAATTGTGGAGGTGGGCGACACCGTTACCCGTGAGCGTGAGCTGATTGAAATGGGAGAATGTGTCAACTGCAAAAGCATTGATAACCGGGTGGCTGTTTTTATTTTGATTGAAACTATGCGTGAGCTGAAGGAGAAAAAAATTCCGTATGATTTTTACGGCATGTTTACCGTGCAGGAAGAAGTGGGAATACGCGGGGCCCAGGTAGCTGCGCATCATGTGAATGCTGAATTCAGTTTCTGCATTGACACCACTATTGCCTTTGATACTCCCGGCGCAAAGCCTGAGGAAACTGTTACCAAACTTGGCGATGGAGTAGCCATAAAAATTATGGACTCTTCGGCCATCTGTGATTATCGCATGGTTAAATACATGAGAGAACTGGCAGACAAGAACAAAATAAAATGGCAGAACGAAATTCTTCCTGCAGGAGGCACTGATACTGCCGGGTTACAGCGCATGGCAAAATACGGAACCATAGCAGGTGCGGTATCTATTCCAACCCGGCATATTCACTCTGTAATTGAAATGGCGCATAAAGGCGATATTAAAGGCAACATCGACTTGCTGAAACTTTGCGTAAGTAATTTAGATAAATACGATTGGAGCTATAAGTAAACGTAAATCCCAAAATACTATGTGGACCGAAGAAAATTTACCTGATGCATCGGGCAACGCGCTCAAAAAAACTTTCACCTTCAAAGACTTTTCCGAAGCCTTTGCTTTTATGACCCGCGTGGCACTGGTAGCTGAGAAAATGGATCACCACCCGTATTGGGTGAACGTTTACAATCGCGTGGAGATGACCCTGAATACCCACAGCGCAGGGAATATTGTAACCGACAAAGACAGGAAACTTGCAGAAGCAATTGACAAGCTTGTTTCCTGAATTCTTAGCGAAAGAATTTATTTTGTGAGGACGTAGCAATACGTCCTTTTTGTTTTTAAAATTGACTCATGTTTTCCAAAGAAGAGCAAGAACATCTCAACCTTCTCACACAACAACTTGTAAAAGCCACATCTGATTTTTCGGAAGAGGAAAAAGCAACCACTCTGCGCGAGGTTATCAATTATCACGATTGGCGCTATTATGTTTTAAGCGAACCTTTGATAACCGACTTTGATTACGATTCTCTTTTCAAACAATTAAAAGAACTTGAAGCACAACATCCGAATCTTATAACTGAAGACTCCCCCACGCAACGCGTTGCCCGGGCACTCACCGGTGAATTTGAGCAAGTGGGTCACCTTGTTTCCATGCTTTCGCTCGAAAACTCCTATAACACAGAAGACTTAGTTGACTTCGACCAACGGGTGAAAGAACGAACCGGCAACGGGAATGTTGAATATTGCGTGGAGCCAAAGTTTGATGGCAGCAGCATTGCACTTGTTTACGAAAACGATTGGTTGGTTCGTGCTGCAACGCGGGGTGATGGCGCGGTGGGTGAAGATATCACCAACAATGCAAAGGCGCTCAACTCTATTCCGCTGCGGGCGCCTTTTTCAAAATTCGGCATACATAAAATTGAAATACGGGGGGAGGTGATTATTCAGCGCGATGTTTTTGAAAGAATGAATGAAGAGCGGAAAGCAAAAGGCGAAAAAACTTTTCAGAATCCGCGAAACACCGCCTCTGGTTCGTTGCGCACTAAGGACCCCAACGAATCAAGAGCCCGGAATCTCGAAGCCATTTTATATCACGTCAGTTTTGCGGAAGATAAGGAAGGCAAAAACCTGATTGCCGGAAAGCTCGAATCGCATTTTCACACCATTGAAATATTATATCAGTGCGGATTTAAAACTCCCGTGCATGAAATGAAAGTGTGCCAGGATATTCACCAGGCGCAGGAGTTTATAACTACCTGGGATACGAAGCGCCAAACCTTTAAAATAGATACCGATGGTATGGTAGTGAAAGTGAACTCCCTGAAAATGCAGCAGCAATGCGGCAGCACTTCGCATCATCCGCGCTGGGCTATTGCTTATAAGTTTGCAGCTAAGCAGGCACAAAGCAAGTTGCTTAAGGTGGAATTTCAAGTGGGCCGCACCGGTGCGGTAACTCCCGTGGCAAAGATTGAACCCGTGCCGCTGGCAGGCGTTACCATCTCTTCCATTTCGCTGCACAACGAAGATTTTATTCTGGAGAAAGACATTCGCATAAACGACACGGTGATTGTAGAGCGCGCAGGCGAAGTGATTCCCTACATTGTGGGTGTGGTTCCCGATTTGCGCAATGGCCACGAAACGAAAATTGATTTTCCGCGCAATTGCCCTTCGTGCAATTCGCCTTTGGTGAAACCTGAAGAAGAGGCTGTGTGGCGCTGCGATAATGTGGACTGCCCTGCACAAACGGAAGAGCGCGCCATTCATTTTGTGTCGAAAGATGCGATGGATATTGATGGCTGCGGAAGGGAAACGGTGGTTGAATTTATTCAGCGCGGGTTTATTAAAAATATTGAGGACCTCTACCGCCTGCCTTACGATGAAATTCTGAAACTGGAAGGATGGAAAGCAAAAAGTGTAAATAATCTGAAAGAAGGGCTTGAAGAGTCGAAGAACCGTCCGCTGTGGCGCCTGCTGAATGCCCTGGGCATAAGACATGTGGGGGTTACTACTTCTAAAGATATTTCGGGGCACATAAAAACCATTTTCGATTTAGCGGAAATGAGCGTGGAGGATTTAACCAACATTGAAGGCATTGGCCCCAAGGTGGCGCAAAGCCTTTTCGATTTCTTCCGAAACCAAAGCAATATTCATTTGCTGCACGAGCTTAAAGCGCTGGGGGTGAATGCCGAAAATCGACCCGAAGATGCGCGAACCAAAAACAACAAGCTCGATGGCAGAACTTTTCTTTTTACGGGTTCGCTTCAACAGTTTTCGCGCGACCGAGCCAAGGAACTGGTAGAAACAAATGGGGGTAAACTGTTAAGCGGTGTTTCGGCCAACCTCAATTACCTGGTGGTGGGCGAAGATGCCGGAAGCAAGCTGGCCAAGGCGAAAAAAATCCCTTCTATTACCGTTTTAAGCGAGGAGGAGTTTTTGAAGATGGTGGAGTAACTCAGCGCAGGAGTGCCACGCCCTACCGATTGGCGTACCATCACCAACGGAACTATTTCGGTAGGTTAGAAATCTCTGCCGATTGAAAAAGACACCAGGGAATAACCCGCTAATTATAGGCACAGGACCATTCAGGGGAATAGTATACTTGTGAAAGAGGTTTCTTCACAGATTGGATGCTATAACAGTTTTGAGGCAAGGACTTGTTTGCTTTTTGCTGTAACTATTGTGTTCGATAAGGTAAAGTTTGCAATCGGTAACGTAAGAGTTATGATCGATGATGTAAATCTTAGTATCGGAGACGTAAGTTTTATATTCGGTGAGGTAATAAATAGAATCGGTAACGTAATATTTAAATTCAGTGATGTAAGCTTTAGTATCGATGATGTATCTATTAATTTCGTTGTCGTCACTATCGTGCTCGGGGTGATTTATGCTGAAAAATTGAATAATTAGACTGATTATATCACTTTTTGTGGTTATTTAAGGGTAATTGCCTGGAGTTTGGTGCCAAAATGATGGGAATAAATGAATAGCATTCTAAAAATTTGAAAGCCCGCAAGGGCTTTTTAGTTTGGGGAAAGGAAAGGATGGTTAGATTCGGTCAAGGAAAATGAATAAAAGTAAAGCAACCAGAGATACAATCATTGTTGGTATTCTTAGTGTTGTCTTGATGCTAGTAACAGGTTTTTACTATCATATTGACAAACATCTTACAGGCGCGATTTTTATCGGCTTAACTCTTCTCTTGCCAATTAGCCTTATTGCCATTTTTCTGTATGCGGTTAAGGGACTTATGCAGTTTTATTACATAAGACAAAATCAACCGCTTAAATTCTATATACCCGGAATTGTGGCTATCCTGACATTGGCCTATGTACTTAGTCCATGGCAGTTAAGTTCTGAAGCTATGGAGAGTATGGTAGAATTCAGAGCCTGTTATGAGGGAACACAAAACCAATCATTCATCAAATTTAGAGCAGATAAAACTTTCGAGATTAATTCAACAGGAGCTTTTTTTTATGATAAATGGTTTACCGGGAACTGGAGAAAAAGTGGAGATACCATTTTTATGAATTTTAAGAATGAAGCCCCTCAAAAAATTATTAGTGATACTGTTATTATAAAAGAGGGAATGCTAGTGCCGATTGGAAAGATTGATTCTATTAAGAATCATTTCCCTTTCTATTACTTAGGGTTTTGTAAAGGTTTGAATTAATTTATCTTCCTAGGGTCAAAGCTTCTGAACTCTATAGAATCCCATACAGGATTCTTCACTCCGGAAACCTCCGTTCAGAATGACAAAGCCAAAGAAGTCCTTCATTCGCCCAATACGGTCAATTAACTCATTCGTCCAATTATCTGCCACTTCGTAACGAAAACGAGTATGCTTTTTTATTCTTTGTTGGCAAAAACAATTGCTGCTAAAGTCTATATTTGCAGCCTTCTATGAGCGATCCAATAAAACATGAGTGTGGTATAGCACTCATCCGCCTGCTCAAACCCATCGAATACTATGTAGAAAAATACCGCACGGTTGCGTATGGGCTCAATAAGCTTTATCTGCTTATGGAAAAGCAACACAACCGCGGTCAGGATGGTGCAGGTGCAGCTGTAATTAAACTCGACCCGCATCCGGGCAGCCATTTTATTAACCGCGCCCGAAGCATCAACAATCAACCTATTGTGGATGTGTTCAGTCAAATATTTTCCACTTTCCCTAAAGACCGTAAGGCATTGGATAGTGCTGCTGCCGAGGCCGATTGGTATAAACGAAACAGTCCTTTTATTGGCGAATTGCTACTGGGGCATTTGCGTTATGGCACTTATGGAAGAAACACCGATAGTTATTGCCATCCCTTCATTCGCGAGAATAACTGGATGACCCGCAATTTAGTGTTGGCAGGAAATTTCAACATGACTAATGTAGATGAGCAGTTTGAAATGCTCATTACGCTCGGGCAGCATCCGCGCGAACGAAGCGACACCATTACAGTGATGGAAAAGATAGGGCACTTTCTGGATGATGAAGTGCAGAAGATTTTTGATAAGTATAAAGATAAAGGCTACCAGAATTATCAGATTACCGATTTCATTACGCATGAACTAAGTGTGCGCAGAATCCTTACCCGTTCGGCTAAGGATTTTGATGGAGGTTATACCATTGCCGGCATGTTCGGTCATGGCGATTCATTTGTAATGCGCGACCCGAATGGTATCCGCCCCGCCTATTACTATTATGATGACGAAGTAGTGGTAGTAGCTTCGGAGCGCCCTGCTATTCAAACCACGTTTAATGTTCCTTTCGAAAAAATTTATGAAGTAAAGCCCGGCCATGCGCTGGTAATAAAGAAAGACGGCCGCGTGAAGCACGATTTGGTAACCGAGCCGGGCGAATTAAGATCATGCAGTTTCGAACGCATTTATTTTAGCCGAGGCACTGATAAAGAAATTTACAGTGAAAGGAAAAAACTCGGTCAGCGTTTAGCACCTGCCATTATTAAAGCTATCAATAACGATTTCGAAAACACCGTTTTCTCTTTCATTCCAAACACAGCTGAGGTAGCTTTTTACGGATTAATGAAAGGAATGGAAGATCATTTGAACGAGCATAAGCGGTTGCGTATTTCCTCCGAAAAAGACATTAGTCCTGAAGAATTAAAACGCCTGCTCGATTTAAGCCCTCGCATTGAAAAAATTGCCGTTAAGGATGTAAAGGCCAGAACTTTTATTGCCGATGATACTTCGCGCGATGAAATGGTAAGCCACGTTTATGACGTTACTTACGGTTCTATCAAAGCTCAAACAGATACACTTGTAGTGCTGGACGATTCGATAGTACGTGGCACAACCCTTCAAAAAAGTATCCTGTCCAATCTCGACCGCCTGAATCCTAAGCGGATTATTGTGGTTTCATCGGCTCCGCAAATCCGCTTTCCCGATTGCTATGGTATTGACATGAGCCGGATGTATGACTTTATAGCTTTCCGTGCTTTAATCGGTTTGCTGAAAGACAGAAATCTTTCGGGTAAACTAGATGAAGTGTATGATAAATGTAGGGCAGATGATAAGAAGCCGGCAGCGGAAGTAAAGAATCATGTAAAAGAGTTATACGAACTTTTTACGGCTGAAGAAATCTCAGAAAAAATCTCAGAAATCGTTCGTCCTAATCACATCTTTGCCGATGTGCAGGTTATTTATCAAAAAATTGAAGACCTTCACGAAGCCTGTCCAAAGAACCTGGGTGACTGGTATTTTACCGGCAATTACCCTACACCGGGTGGTAATAAAGTAGCCAACAAAGCTTTCATGAATTATATGGAAGGAAGAACTGAACGGGCCTACTAAGAACCGTTTCAACCATCCAATTTTTTATCATATAATTCTGCGCAAATCAGTCATTACCGTTTTTTTTCGCTTAATTTGCTACAACAAGTTATATAGCTATTGCTGATTTTATATAGATACAGTTTTTGTCACCATCAGAATATCAAACCTTTGCATCGGGCATGAAAAGATTTACCAAATCACTTTTACTTATCGGGTTACTATTGAGTGTGGTTACCATACAAGCACAGAAAAAGAGTTCTTCTACTTCAAAAAAGACCACAAAAGAATCAAAAGCAAAAAAGTCATCTTCTGCCGCTATTGACTCTTCGAGTGCTGCCGCAGACTCGGCCCGTGCTGCCGCAAAATCTGCTTCCAACGATACTTCTAAATTAGATGAGCGGAAAGACCCTCAGAACCAAATCAGGTTTATGAAGCCCGATATGGAGTCTCCCGAGTATAATTTTTACGAGAAAAAAAGAATTTCGACCCCGCTGATGATGCGTTATGATTTGGACTCAGCTATTTATCAAAAGGATAAGAAAAAAATTAAGCAGCAGAAGTCGTATCTCGAAAGGCAATATCATTTTCCTGCCAAGCCAAAAGATGCGTGGGAACTGGGCGTTAATTTTGGAGCCGCCTACATGAGCGGTGACGTTAAACCCTATACACAAGGCATAGGAATTGTACAGAACATCGGTGCCGGCTTTACAGTAAGAAAAGCATTGGGTTATACCTTATCTATTCGGGGCGGATACAACTTTATGATGATGACCGGCAGAAACTGGGAAGCAGACGGGAACATTAAGTTTAATCAAGCATTGAGAGGTGTATATGACCCGAGGGTTGACTATTATACAAACCCTGCTTTGTCTCCGTCTAACACTATTACAGGAAGAGGTATGAATACCCTGTATTTTCATAATTACAGAACCATGATGCACGAGGTTCATCTGGAGGGATTGGTAAACCTGGGCAACATTCGTTACCATAAGGAGCGGAGTATAGTTAGCTTTTATGCTTTGGCAGGAGTTAGCGCCTTTTTGTTTAATACAAAGACAGATGCATTAGATGATAACGGAAACGTTCATGATTTCTCGGAGGCTTTTCAAATTTATGAGACACAAACACTTCCTCCCGGGGTAGACTCGCGTACTTCTCTAAGAAAAGCAGCATTGGACAAACTCAAGGGAGTTTTTGATGGCAAATATGAATCACAAGCAGAGGCCAGAAATAACGTAACAGGGTTAAAGTATTGGCAGTTTATACCCACGGTTACCCTTGGGATGGGACTTCAGTTCCACGTTTCTAAATGGGTTACGCTTGGACTTGAACAGCGGTTTATTCTCACCCAGGAGGATTTGTTAGACGGTTACCGCTGGACACAGGATGAGTACGCCAGTTTCACCCCAAACAGCGATAACATTTCATACACTTCGTTAAGTCTTAATTTTCACTTAGGTCTGAAAAAGAGAACAGAGCCTATGTACTGGCTCAACCCAATACATTATTCATACAGAAAAATATCAGAGATTGATCCAAAGGCTATTGCAGAAGAGCTTTTCAAAGATGATGATGGTGACGGAGTTCCTAACAGACTGGATAAAGAACCTAATACCAAAACCGATTGTCCTACAGATGTGAAGGGAGTAGCGCTTGACAGCGACCATGATGGAATTATAGATTGCCTTGATAAGGAGCCATATTCTCCACCAAGCTATCCGATTGATTCTAATGGTGTTGCCATAATTCCGCCAAACCCTTGTTGTGATACCGTTCGCTACTCTTCAGATCCACAGCATCGAAATGGATTTATTGATGACGACAATAACATAATTGGCCCTGATGGCACTGTTTATCCTCCCGGCACCGACAGCATAATCGGAGCAGACGGTAAGAAAGTTGCCGTAAGCACCTTGCCAAAAGGTAAACCGCAAATAAGAAGAGGCGGGGGCGGAGGAGCGTTCGACTGTTCGAAAATTGATTTGCCGGAAGTGATATTTGAAAATGAAAAATACTATATAGATCCACAGTTCTATGGCAATATGCATCAGATTGCGGAAAGAATGCAAATGTGTCCGGATATGAAGTTAGTGGTAACCGGAATGGACGAATCGCGCAACGATCAGAAATTTAATGAGCAGTTGTCCTGGAACCGAGCTAATGCAGCCGTAGATTATATGGTAGAAAAGTATGGTATATCGCGAGATAGATATATCGTTAAATATAAAGGCGGGAAGAAAGCTGCAATAGGCACCCCTTTCGAAAAGAAAATGAAGAATAAGGTTGAGTTCCGTTATGCGAATGACGGAGAAGGTGGTGATAGTAATCCACCGGCACCACATCCGGGACTAAAGGCAGGATCTAATAAATAAGCCCACATACCTTCAAACAAAAAAGCCATTCAAGAAATTGAATGGCTTTTTTGTTCCTACAACGCTCAAATCAAGGAGCCAACCGCTTTATCTTCCAAGCACTATTTTCAGATTCGAAAACAATTCTATCGTGCAACCTGCTGGCTCGTCCTTGCCAGAACTCGAAGTAATCTGCTTTAAGAATATAACCGCCCCAGTTTTCAGGTTTGGCAACTTCACCTGACTGTTGTAAGGCCAGCAATTTATCTTCTAAGTATTCTCGCGAAGGAATTTCTTCGCTTTGCTCAGATACTATGGCACTTAAACGGCTTTCGTAGGGTCTTTCTGCAAAATATTTTTCAGAAAGAGCTACTTCTGTCTTTTCAATGGTTCCTTCTATACGAACTTGTCTCTCTGATCTATCCCAGAAAAAAAGTATGCAGGCTGAAGTATTTTCCGAAATTTCCTTCCCCTTCCGGCTATTATAGTTTGTATAAAAAACGAACCCCTTTTCATCGAATGCCTTAAGAAGGACCACACGGGAAGAAGGTTTGCCTTCTTGTGTAGCGGTTGAAAGAACCATTGCAGAGGGTTCAAGTATCCCATCGTTGGTAGCATCCTCAAGCCACCACCCGAACTGTTCGTAAGGATTAGGTGAAATTTTATTTTCTGTTAACTCATGGCGTACATAGTTACGTCTTGTATGATGTAAATCTTTGGAAGATGACATGATGTATATTTTCTTCAGCAAAACTATTAAAACAAAAAACCTTCTGAGTTGATTTTACTCAGAAGGTTTTTTACATCACTTTAGCCTGAACGACTACCTTACGTCAATTCTAAACTCCTTTGTAGATCCGACTATCCCTGCAGGATAATTCTGCCCCGTAGTAAAGGTTGATTTACCTGCCTGGAAAGAAATTTTAAAGCGAACTACATCATAAGGATCTAAAGAATCAGAAACTGTGTAGGAGCCGGTGTAAGTATAAATGTTTACACGAGGTTCCATTGTGTCCAATTTCACAAAGAATAATGTATCAGGATAAGTGGCCACATAACCAGCATTGTTCAAAGAATCAATGTCGTACATTCCTTTTATCCAATTAATTGGTCGGTCGGTAGTAAATTTTATTTCCACAGGAACCACATCACCCGGAAATTTTCTGATAATAGAGGAGTCCGGCTTCACCAACGAAATAGGTTCTAATGGTAAACTGTCTTCTTCTTTCTTACAACTGTTTAGGTAAAAAATTGTTCCTATTGATAAAAGAAGGACAGCAGCTAAAATCTTTTTGTTCATGCTATTTTATTGGCGGCAAGTTTATAAATACTTCATCATTATTTTCGCCAAAGTTTTGTGGAAGTTCTTGTATGGAGGTAATAATAATTTACTAGGTGGGTTCCAGGCTTTTAATATCGGACGTTCATTTACAAACTCTTTAAACCCATAATGCCCGTGGCTTTTGCCAATACCTGAGTTGTTGACTCCACCAAAAGGCAGATTTGCATGCGCATTGTGTAGCAAGGTTTCATTAATGCATGTAGCTCCGGCCGAAGTATTCTTAATTACATACTCCTGGTTTTTGTTGCTCTTGCTATAAACGTAAAGAGCCAATGGTTTCTCTTTTGAGTTAATGATGCGAATAGCTTCATCGATGCTTTGGTAGGTAATAATCGGCACAATCGGCCCGAAGATTTCTTCTTCCATTAAAAGCATATTAGGGGTAATGTTTGTGAGAATAGTCGGAGCGATGTAATTCTGCGAAGCATCATGGGTTCCTCCCGCTTCCACTTTTGCTCCTTTGCTGATGGCGTCATCTAACAGCTTCTTTATTCTGCCAAAATGTTTTGCGTTCACAATTCTGCAATCATCCTGTGATTCAATCGGATTAGTCCCGAATCCTTTTTGAATGGAATCCTTTAATGCATTTACAAATGCATCCTTTTTCTTTTCATCAATCAATACATAGTCTACAGCAATGCAGGTTTGGCCGCAGTTTACAAACTTGCCAAACAGAAAATTATCTGCAGTTGCCTTCAGGTCTGCAGTATCGTCAATAATTGCCGGTGATTTACCCCCCAACTCCAATGTAACGCTGGTTAAATTATCAGCGGCCTTTCTCATTACTGATTTACCGTGAAGCGGGCTACCCGTAAAGTGAATGTGGTCAAACTTTAAGTTCAGCAACTCCATTGAAACGGTATGATCACCGGAAATAACTGCTACCTCATTTTCAGGGAAAACTTCCTTAACAATTTCCTGAATTAGTTTATCTGTATTCGGTGTAAATTCAGAAGGTTTAATGATGGCGGCACAACCAGCGGCCACTGCTGAAATCAAATTTTTTAAGGGAATCTGAAAAGGATAATTCCACGGACATAAAAAGAGCGCGTTTCCTTTGGGCTCTAAAACGATTCTGGCAGAAGTACCGAAAAGCGGCAATGGAGTATCCACTTCTTTATCAGCAGCCCAGTCATACAAATTTGTTTCAAAATTCTTTGCCTCTGCTATAATGGGTGTTATTTCAGTCATGTCAACCTGAACAGCAGGTTTATGAAAATCTGCCCATAATGCTTTTTGAACTTTCTCGCGATTGGCAAATACCACTTCGCGCAGTTTCTTAATTTTTTTAAGCCTATCGGAAACTGACGTATTCTTTAAGTTTTGAAGATTCTTCTTTTGAGCATCATAAATGCGAAGAATCTCTTCCAGTTTAGTATTGGGCGCAATAGGAACCTCAACAGAGGCAGACGCAACTATAGTTTCCATAGTTTTTATTGTTTAAGGAACTTAAAAATAGAAATAATTTCTGCTTGTTAAGATAGCAATCATCGGATAATTATATTCGACCGATGGAAAACAACAGCACTACAGGTTTACAAAAAACACTCACCCCTATTATGCTTTGGGGCCTCGGTGTGGGATATGTTATTTCGGGTATGTATTTCGGCTGGAACATCGGCTTGGATAAAGGTGGCACCTTGGGTTTGGGCATCG
>JAZKEP010000027.1:8446-22893 GCA_040387015.1 Bacteroidota bacterium | reverse complement strand
ATGATTCGGCCTCTTCTCGACCGGGGACATCGGCACCCGTCATGGAACCACCGCTGGCGCCTGTCGTTCTGCAAGGCGTCGTTCGGTCTCCATGGTCTGGATCCATTGATTGCGCAGCTAACCATTTTCATCCTCATCATGTATATCACCTTTTCGCTTTCCTACTCGGAGCTGGCTTGTGCCATTCCGAAAGCAGGTGGTGTGTTTGATTATGTAGGACGGGCTTTTGGAAAAGATATTGGTTTTGTTGCCGGCATGGCGCAGTGGATAGAGTTTGTGTTTGCTCCTCCTGCAATTGCGTTGGGTATTGGAGCGTATTTTCATTTACTGATGCCCGATGTGCCTGCTATGATTTTTGCGGTGATTGGCTACTTCCTTTTTACGGGCATCAATATTCTCGGAGTAAAAATTTCGGCAACCTTCGAACTTATCATCACCATCATAGCGGTTGGTGAGTTAAGTTTATTTGCTGCGCTTACGCTTCCGCATTTTCAAATTCAAAATTTACAAACCAACCCTTTTCCACATGGGGTGGAAGGAATTTTTGCAGCTATTCCTTTTGCAATCTGGTTCTTCCTTGGTATGGAGGGTTTAGCCAATGTGGCGGAGGAAACTATCAACCCGCAAAAAAATATTACGAAGGGATTTGGCTATTCGATGGCAACGCTGGGCATTCTTGCTGCCCTTACTTTTTGTGCTGCTGTTGGTGTAGGTGGCTGGGAAAAGGTAGTATATGATAAAGCGGGAAATGTTTCTGACTCTCCGCTGCCAATGGCATTAGGACAAATTACAGGCGACAGCGGATTTTTCTATCACATGTTAGTGAGTGTAGGTTTGTTCGGTTTTGTTGCTTCTTTCAATGGGTTGCTGCTTGCTGCGGGAAGGGCCACTTATGAATTCGGAAAGGTGGGACAGTTTCCCCGTGTGCTAGGAAAAATTCATCCGCGTTTTCATACACCGCATTGGGCGTTGGTGTTTAATATGGGTTTAGGAATTGTTGCCCTCTTCACAGGCAGAACCGGAGATATTATTACCATTTCTGTTTTCGGAGCAATCTGTCTTTATATTTTTTCATGCCTCTCTATTATTCGTTTGCGTAAGACTGAACCCGATATGCCTCGTCCTTTCCGCACACCGTTCTATCCGTGGTTTCCGTTAATTGCATTAACTATTGCGGTGGTTGCGTTAGTAGCGCTGACATATTATAACCCACTGCTGGCAGCAATTTATTTTGGGGTTATATTTCTTGCCTTTGTATTATTCAAAATATTTCATCGCTAAGCTTTATCTTATTTTTCATTCGCATATTTGACCGCCCAAACATTTCCTGATATGACTACTAAGCAAATTCTTGATTACGTTAAGAACCATCCCTCAAAAAAAGTAAAACTGGCAGTTACCGATATTGACGGTATCCTGCGTGGCAAATACATCAGTGTCGAAAAATTTGCAGGCATTGCAGAGGGCGTTCTCGGTTTCTGCGATGTGGTGTTTGGATGGGATGCGGGTGATGTGGCCTATGACAATGCGAATTACACCGGCTGGCACTCGGGTTATCCTGATGCAAAAGCGAGGGTTGATTTAAGCACCTTCCGCAAAATTCCGTGGGAGAATGATGTGCCCTTTTTTCTGTGTGAGTTTATTGATGATGTCGGCAAGCCTCTTCATGTTTGTCCGCGGCAGATTTTAAAACAAGTAATTGGCGAAGCCAATACAGCAGGCTTTACGCCCTATTTCTCGCAGGAGTTTGAATGGTTCAACTTTGCCGAGACACCCCAAACGCTGCACGACAAAAATTTTTCAAAGCTAACTCCGCTTACGCCCGGCATGTTCGGCTATTCAATTCTACGCAGCACGTATCGCAACGATTTCTTCACCGACTTGTTTGAAGGTATGACCAAATTCAATGTGCCCCTTGAAGGCTTGCACACCGAAACAGGCCCGGGAGTATATGAAGCTGCCATTGCTTACTCAGGAATTCTGGAAGCTGCTGACCGCGCGGTGCTTTTTAAAACAGGGGCGAAAGAAATTGCTTACAAACATGGCATCATTGCCACTTTCATGGCTAAGTTTAATGAGAACCTGCCCGGTTGTAGCGGACACGTTCACCAGAGTTTGTGGGATAAAAAATCTGCCAAGAATCTTTTCTACAACGAAAAGGATTTGAACAAGATGAGCGATACTTTCAAGAGCTATCTGGCGGGGCAGTTGTATTGTCTGCCTTTTATTTTGCCGATGGTGGCTCCTACCATCAACTCGTTTAAGCGTTTGCAGGAAGGCTACTGGGCGCCTACTACTGTTACCTGGGCTATTGACAACCGCACAGTGGCTTTGCGCGCTTTGCCTGTGGGCAGTAAATCTTCGCGCCTCGAAACAAGAGTAGTAGGAAGCGATACCAATCCTTATTTGGCTATGGCGGCTTGCCTTGCTGCCGGACTATACGGAATTAAGAAAGGTTTAAAACTGAAACAACCTGCTACCCGTGGCAATGGCTACCGCGATGAAAGTAACGGACGCTTCCCTAAGAATTTACATGATGCAACAGTAGCCATGCGCGATTCTAAAGTTGCTAATGAACTGTTCGGTGAAAAATTTGTGCAGCACTTTACCCAAACCCGCGAATGGGAATGGAAACAGTTTGCCAAAGTAGTAACCGACTGGGAGTTGAAGCGGTATTTGGAGATAATTTAAAACCTAGTTATTCTGAATGAGTAATTTAAAATATGCGCCTCACATTTTTTTAGAAACTCTAATTGCATCCTTTGGATTTGTTTTTTTTGGGTGTTACTTGGTTTATCAATATTCATACTACGAAAAATCTGATTATAAGAGTGTAACCGGGAAACTCAATTTGTTTAGCAAGACTTTTGAGGATTTACCTTTTAGGCATCACGGACAAACCAGATTTTTGAGATTGGATAATTATCCTAAAGTATTTCAAATATATATCGGGAAAGAGGATGAAGAAACAACACCAAAATTTGAAAAAATTGATTCTTTAAGTGTCGGAGATTCCATAACCGTTTTTTACTCTTCGCCCACAATATTCGATAAAGAAGATTCGAGAATCAGCAATTATGCGGTTTATATTGATAAGGGTAGCGAGTTGTATTTTGAAAGAAACCGAATTATGAATCTTTATGTAGGGTATTTTGTTGCTATTGTTGGCGTTTTACTTTTTGGCGCCATTATTCTTCTTAGGCAAAAAGGGGTCATTGAATAACTAGAAAATATTTTGCCGCGCACCCTTCACAAAACGAAATTTAGTTACACACTCAAAACATCCCATGAAAAAACTTCTCCTCTTCTTTCTTCTTCCTGTTTTAGTGCAGGCACAACCTGCGCAGGATATTTATGTTTCCTTTCCCGCAACTACACCTTTGCTGGGAACCGACTCGATAAAAATTTGGTTTCACATACCTGCTAACTATCCTGCAAGTGGCGGAGGGGTGATTGTGGGCTTACATGGTTTGGGCGACCCAAACAGTAGTCCCGATATACGCACGTACCTTACTGCCACCAGTGATAACTATGGTTTGTTGCTGGCTTGTGCCGAACCGTATCTTGGCCAGGAGGATGCTGTAAAACTGGCAAAAAGCAAAGCAGTGATAAACGAAACTATGGACTCTGTTTCTGCCTGGTATCATACCGATTTAACTCAAACCTATCTTTGCGGTTATAGTGCGGGCAGTGATGTGGCTTCGCATTACACACTCGAAGACCCCGCCTACCCGGTTAAGGGTTTAATATGGTTTGCGCCCGGTTTCCATGGCTCGCTGTTGTATCCCACTATTGATACTGCTTTTGCTGCGCCCATTCCGCCTATATGTATGTGTCGCGGCACTACCGATTTAGTTTCTCAGTCGGGTGCGGCAAAAATCGAAAGCATTTTCAGCGGCAGCGAAGTTCCTTTTCTGAAAGTTTCACCCGCGGGCATTGGTCATACTATGAATTACCCCGGCTTTACAGCCGATATAGCAACTTGCATGAATTTCATCAACAACAATTCCCCATTGGGCATTTCTGAATCTGCTTTACTGCGTGCAAAAGTGTTTCCTAACCCGGCAAGCGATAAAATAATGGTAGAAGCCGAAAGCGGTGTTGTAATACAGGCTGAGTTATTAGATATATCCGGCAAAATTTTGTTCCGCGAAACTTCTTCTGTTCTTAAAGTTATTCCTCTCAGCAATCTTAGCAGCGGCATTTACTTTATCCGCTTAAAGGATGATTCGGGACACTCGGGTGTTCAGAGATTTATTAAGGAGTAACGGACGATTGTAGAGAGATTCAATTCTTCGTTTCAATACAGGTATTAAACTCCTTCACTATCTCTATCAAATCATCGGAGCGGAAAGTTTTATTTTCAATTTGCTCGACTAGTGCAGGACATTCTGAAAATACTTTGCGGCATTTTGTTCTGAACCCTGCTGAAATACCAGTATGAAGTGAGCCCGAATCATCTTTACTAAACACAACTTTGATAGGGGTAATCTTTTTCTTGTAATACAAGTAGTAATGTATTTCAGTTGAACCACCTAGGTCACCTTCTTCATACGCCATCCTGTTGGGGTCAACTATTCCTGCGGTTTGATCTTGAATGAAGATATTGTCTTTTGCCCGGTCGGCAATAAGTTTGCAAGGCCCATCTACCGCTATCCGGTAAAGTATTCCGTAAGGTGCGCTGTAGTATTCGTGCTGCAATACCAGGTATTTTCTGAAGCCCTCCGGCAGATTAAAAACATACAGTTCTTTCAGATTATTAGGTATGAACTGTTCCTCCTTTTCATTTGTATGAGCAAAAAAAATAATGATATCGCTTATATATCTACTCATCAAAGTGCTTTGGTCAGCGCGGTGGTCCACCTTGCCGTAAATGGTATCGCCATTTGACTTTACCACAAAACAACTATCCCACGTTTTATGTTTCTCGCTCAGCCGCTCCTGCTTTTCAATGGCCTTCGCTTTTTTTGCCGAAACGGGAACATCCGATTGAGCGGATAAAGCAAAACCTATTGACAGTATAGCAACCACGCCTATTATCTTGAGCATGCTTTCTTTCACATTTTAAAAATAATTATTCCACTAACACATATAAGGCTTTCCGCGAGCGGTAAACGTTAGGAAAAATCACCTTACTCTTTATTTGCCATTTGAAGATACTTGAGGTGCACCTTCACATCGTTTTTATCTGATTCTTTTCTAAACTCTGTGTAAATGAGTGGATATTCTTTCAGGGTTCTTTCGAGATAGGCGCTGTCAACCATAAATAATTTTGCCGAACGCGTATCTACCGAATATAAGGTAAGGTCAAAAGGCTGGTCGGTTGAACCTTTTGCTATGGCCCCCGCTACTATACCGCCCCAGAACATATTCGCTGCAATAAATTCCTTCAGGGTTTTATTGGAAAAAACCAAAAACCTGCCGCTGCTGATTATTCTGGCGTAGGCGTATTGTTCAAGCTGCATTTTCTTGCAGTTAATATACATGGCTGAATCATCTGCATAAGCCCATGCCTCGCGGGTAATATCTCCCTTCGAAATACATTTATCGGGCGAGGTTAATTTATAATCGCTGCCACCCCACCAAAACTGGGTGTCTTCGCTGCGGCCTTCCACCACAAGCCGGCAATGGTTGGTAGGCTTTCCGCTTTTCAATTCATCAAAACTCATATATACCCCTGTAGAAAATTTATCATCAGGTGCTTTTACAAGCGATATAAAACTTAACGCCACCACAACCAATAAATAGTTCAGCTTTTCCTTCACCGCGTTTTTCATCTCTCAAATAAAAAGAAAACTTTCTTCTATGTATGATTTTGATTAGGTGCAAAAAAAAGCCTGTTTAAATTTTTTATCCCACTCCCCTCTCATTACTTGATCACTCCCTTCGATTCCTTATTTCTACTCATTAATCAACTTATTATCAACCAATCATCGTCTTTCTTAAACCATTCATCATCTTTAATTAACCAATCATCGTCTTTATTAAATTAATTATCGTTTATAAATATTCAATTGTTATTTATTGATTTCATATCGTTAATTATAAACTTCCTATCGTTAATTACTATAGTCTAATCTTCGTTTTTTGTAGTTAATTCTTCGTTTTTAAATATCATATCGTCATTTATAAAAAGCCAAATTAAAATTTGCTCATTCAACAAATGCTGTTCTATTTTGTGGTAATTAAAAATGCAGACATACAAATGTCACTTCTTAAAATATAAAACACAGCTATGAGTGAAATAACGACTACCACAACCACTGCACTGCCTGTTGTAAGGAATGCAAGTTCGCTTCGCCTTAAATTAATAACGCTTCAACCCGGAGAAACACTACAGGTTAAACCCGAAGAGTTACCGCCCTCCTACAAAGGTATCCGGTCGCTCATCTCCAACATCCGTAAGCACTACGAGGTGCATTTCGGAGTTCTCCAACTGCCCGATGGCAAAGGCTGGCAGGTGAAACGGGTAAGCACTGCCGAAGAGGCGGAGAGTTTTACTCCGAAAAGAAAAAAGACAAGGGGCGGTAAGCAAACCGAAATAGTGCGGCTGTTTAACTTCACCGATGCCGAGTTGCTTGAATTGCTTTTTAAGAAAATTGCCATCGGCAAGCGCGATGTAGCAGAGCTGTCGCTGCGCGGGGTAAGTCTGGCCGACCTGAACGCCCTGGAAGCGGATACCTTTGCCTTTGGGGCAGTGCCTCCGGATGAACATATGATGGGCCATCAACAATCGGCTGGCGAACTGAAAACTGCCGCGCGCGGTGTGTTGGTGGACCGCCTGGGCAACCTGCGCACCATGGCCGAAAATACTTTTGGCACCGCTGCGGTGGAATATGAGGTGTTCGGCTTTGAAGGTATGAGCGGTGAAGAAGATGAAAAGCTGCTGCGCATGGGCAAGCGCGCCAGGCGGCAGGGGACTATCAACCAGGCTGCTATGGCACCCTGGGGCTGCACGCCCGCATTCTTAGATCAACTGCTGATTGATATTCAAACTTTCGATAATGAAATTGACAACTTTCAGGAGGCGGAAGCAGAACGCAAAAAAGCTACCGTGCTGCGCGTAAAAACGGGCAACAGTTTGTATCTGCGCTTAGACCAGGTGTGCAACACGGGTAAAGATGTTTTCCGCACCACCAGTTATGCCAAATGGAACGATTACCTTATTTATAAGTGAAAGGCCCAGGTAATTTAGATAAGAAGTATGGCTATTAATCGCCTCTTAAAAAGTGCCCACCCGTATAAACACTACGCCTCCTAAACCGCTCAGGTCGGAGTCCTTTAAAAGGGTAGCTTTAATAGTGGCGCGGTAGTTAAGCCCCACGCCAAAGCGGAAGTATTTAGTAGCATTATAAATGCCGTAAACCGCAGGGGTAATAACCCCAAAGTGCCGGAACCAGGTTCCACCGTTCACCTCATATTTAAGGTAAGCCCAGCCTCCGCTCAGCTCGGGTTGAAAAGAAAACTTTTTATCATGAAACAGAATATAGCTGAAGCCCAGACCCGCAGAATGATATTTCAGGTTAATAGTGTCGCTCAAATCGGGGAACACCTGCTTTTGAATGTTCACGGGCGTGGTAAGCATGGTATACCGGCCGCTAAGCACATATTTATGATTGATAACCCAGTTGATATTCATGCCCAGGTTCATAGCGGCTTTGGTCTTCAGAATCTGGGTGGGAATAGCCTCGAAACCCACATACAACTTACTATCGAACTTTGTGGCCTTAAAAAAAGGCTCGTTGGCGGTGGTATCTTCCTTCATTAACTGGGCATCGGCCACATAATATGAACAGGCGGCAAGCAGCAGGAAAGCGTATCGGAGCAGTTTGTTCACACCACGATATTAAAAAATGTTTTTCGCAAATAACTATTTTCACGCCCAATGTATGCCATTATTGATGTAGAAACCACGGGCGGCAGCCCATCTTCCGACCGGGTGATTGAAGTTGCCATTTTCGTGTTTGATGGGGAGCGGGTCACCGACTCCTACTCTACCCTGTTGAACCCCAAGCGTTTGATTGACCCCTATGTGACCAAGCTTACCGGCATAACGGACGACATGGTTAAAAATTCCCCCACGTTCGAAGAAGTTCATGAAAGAATTTTGGAATTGATGCACGAAAATATTTTCGTGGCGCACAATGTAAAGTTCGATTTCGGAATGATTCGCCAGGAGTTTAAGCGAATGGGCATAGACTTCAACCGCAAGCAGTTAGATACTGTTAACCTGGCGCGTAAAGTAATGCCGGGGTTTCAGTCGTATAGCCTTGGCAATATCTGCGATAGCTTAGGAATAGAAATTAGAGACCGCCACCGCGCCACGGGTGATGCCGAAGCTACTGTGAAGCTGCTGCAACTCATTCTTTCCAGCACATCGGCAACTAAGTATATCGAAATTGAAATGAGCCACGGTATTGATGTGGAAATGCTGCCGCCTTATTTATCGAAAGCCGAAATTGAAAAGCTGCCTGAAGATGCAGGCGTGTTCTACTATAAAGATGAAACCGGGAAAATTCTTTACCTCGATGGCACCAAGAACATCCGCAAGAAAGTAATTACCGATTTTCAAAAGCCTGCTGATTCGCCCGAGCGGAAAAGAATGTATGAATTGATGCGGAACATTGATTATGAATTATCGGGTAATGAACTAACGGCTAAGCTGCTCGCCCACCGCGAACTGAAAAAACATTTGCCCGAATTCAATAAAATCCCGAAACCCCATCTTTTCACCCACGGAATTTATCTGGATAAAGATGAGCTCGGTTTCTCGCAAATGAAAATTCACCCGCTTGACTGGGCGGAAAGTGAGCCGGTGTTAAGGTTCTCCTCTAAAGCGGCAGCCAATAAAATTCTTACCAAACTGATTAAGGATAACAACCTGCACCAGTGGTTTGCGCTGCGTTCGCGCCTTAAAGAAAACGGCATTGACCCTAAAGGGCTTAAGAGTTTTAATCATCATATCGAAAAAGCTGCGCACAGATTCCTTTACAAACAGCAAAATTTCTTCATCATCGGTGCAGGTATTCACCCCGATGCAAACTCGGTTATCTGGATCGAAAACAATGCTTATAAAGGCTACGGATATTTCAGTATCGAACTGACACAGCCGGTACCCGAAAATCTGAAAGAAGTGATAAAGCCCGATGAAGATGATATGGAAGTGCAGAAAATTATCCGCGCCCATCTTCGTAAGATGAAGAACATGAAGATAATTTCGTATTGATGTTTTGGATTTCTGAAACCTGCTTTTATCTTCGGCACACAATTGAAACAAAAGAATATGCTTCGCAACACACACCATCATCATCTGTCAATCGCCCAGCGAGGAATGTGATGTTTTTGTGTGAAACCAAAAAATAAACGGAAGCCCGCTGTGAAAAACACCGGGCTTTTTTAATTCAGAAATATGGCAGAGAAAAAATTACGGATAGCAATACAAAAATCAGGAAGGCTGAATGATGATTCGCTCAAACTGATTAAAGACTGCGGCATTGCCATTGATAATGGCGATGACCAGCTTAAAGTAACGGCACGCAACTTTCCGCTTGAAATCTTCTTTCTGCGCAACAGCGATATTCCTGAGTATATCGAAGATGGAGTGGCTGACATCGCCATTATTGGCGAAAATCTTTTAATTGAAAAGCCGCACGAAGTAGAAGTGATTCAGAAACTCGGGTTCAGCAAATGCAAGGTTTCGCTGGCCATACCTAAAAATGAAAACTACAACGGGCTCAGTTATTTCAACGATAAGAAACTTGCTACTTCCTATCCAAACACACTGAAACAATTCTTAAAGAAAAATAAACTCAATGCCGAGATTCATGAAATCTCGGGCTCGGTAGAAATTGCTCCTAACATAGGATTGGCAGATGGTATCTGCGATATTGTAAGCACCGGCTCCACACTTTTTAAAAACGGATTGAAAGAAGTTGAAGTGTTGTTTCAATCAGAGGCCGTTCTCATTACCGGAAAAAATCTGGGCAAAGAGGCACAAGAAATTTTTGAGAAGCTTGTGTTCCGTATCAACGCTGTGCTATCTGCGCGCAACAACAAATACATCTTGCTGAACGCACCCAACAATAAGTTGAAAGAAATAATCGCCCTCTTACCCGGAATGAAAAGTCCGACCATACTTCCATTAGCAGAAGAAGGATGGAGCTCAATACATTCAGTAATTAGTGAAAAAGAGTTTTGGGATAAAATAGACGGACTGAAGAAGTTAGGCGCACAGGGAATCCTGGTAGTGCCGATTGAAAAAATGGTGATGTAATGCAGATAATAAAGTATCCCAAGCAGAGCGATTTAGAGAAGTTGTTGAAACGTCCTTCAGCAAATTTTTCTGTCATCGAAGAATCGGTGATAGAAATTCTGAGCGAGGTTAAAAAGAATGGAGATGCTGCTTTGAAAGCTTATGCTTTGAAGTTTGATAAAGCAACGGTGAAAGATTTGCGTGTATCTGAAAAAGAAATCAAAGAAGCAGTTGGATTGGTTAATAAAAAGTTGAAGCGGGCGATTGAAACGGCACATTACAACATCAATAAATTTCACAAAGCACAAGCGCTGAAAGAAAAGAAGATTGAAACAACTAAAGGCGTTGTTTGCTGGCGCGAAAGCAGGGCTATTCAAAAGGTAGGCTTATATATTCCGGGAGGAAGCGCTCCGCTATTCTCCACCGTGTTAATGCTGGCGACCCCTGCAAAGATTGCGGGATGCTCAAGAGTTGTATTGTGTACTCCACCGAATAAAGAAGGAAAGGTTCATCCCGCTATTTTGTTTACTGCACAACTTTGTGGAGTTCATGAGATCTACAAAACAGGAGGAGCCCAGGCAATTGCCGCAATGGCTTACGGGACAAAGACCATTGCAAAAGTTGAGAAGATTTTCGGACCGGGAAATCAATACGTAACAGTCGCCAAACAATTGATTCAAAAAGAAGGAGTAGCTATTGACATGCCCGCAGGGCCTTCCGAAGTTTTGGTCGTTGGTGATGAAAGCTGTGAACCTTCTTTTGTGGCTGCCGATTTGCTTTCCCAAGCAGAACACGGCCCCGACTCGCAGGTAGTATTTGTTGCACTTAAAGAAAATTTGATTGCGAAAGTTCAGAAAGAAGTGGACCAACAACTAAAAAATTTATCACGAAAGGATATTGCAATACAGGCATTAAAGCATTCTAAAATGATTTTGGTGAAGCGTAAACAGGATGCGGTAGATATCATCAATCAATACGCGCCCGAACATTTAATGTTGGCGGTGAAGGATGAAGATTACTTTTTAAAAAACGTAGTGAATGCCGGCTCTGTTTTTATAGGTAACTACACCCCCGAAAGCGCAGGTGATTACGCTAGCGGCACAAATCACACGCTGCCAACCAATGGATATGCCCGTGTTTACGGAGGTGTGTCGCTAGATTCGTTTGTGAAGAAGATTACGTATCAGAAAATCTCATCGAAAGGAATTAAAAACATAGGAGATGTAATTGAAAAAATGGCGGAAGCGGAGAGTCTTACCGCACACAAAAATGCGGTTAGCATTCGATTAAGGAAATTAAAGAGCAAATAATGTTTGAAGTTGAAAAAATAGTTCGCGAAAACATCCGAAAGTTGAAGCCCTATTCATCGGCACGTGATGAGTTTAAGGGAGAGGCATCGGTTTATCTTGATGCCAACGAAAACAGTTTTGGTTCACCCCTTTCCGAAAACTACAACCGCTATCCCGACCCGCTTCAAATAAAGTTGAAAGAAAAAATCAGCAATATAAAAGGTGTTCCCGTTCAAAATACTTTTCTCGGAAACGGCAGTGATGAGGCTATTGATATTCTCTTCCGTATTTTCTGCAAGCCGAAAGTTGACAATGTAATTATCTGTCCGCCCACATACGGAATGTATGAAGTAAGCGCGAACATTAATGATGTGGAGATTCGCAAAGTAAATCTGCTTCCATCGTTTGAACTGGATGTAGAAAAAATTCTCGAAGCGAGCGATGAACATTCTAAACTGCTTTTCATTTGTTCGCCAAACAATCCAACCGCCAATTCCTTTCATGCAGATGATGTGGAGTTGCTGATTCAAAAATTTTCTGGCATTGTGGTTATTGACGAGGCATATATCAACTACTCGAAACAAAAATCAGCTATTCGTTTTCTCACCGAGTACGAAAATGTGGTGGTGCTGCAAACCTTTTCGAAAGCATGGGGTTTAGCTGCGTTGCGCTTAGGAATGGCTTTCGCTCCGCAAATTATTATTGATTACATGAACAAGGTGAAGCCTCCATATAATGTCAATGTTGCTACACAGCAGCTTGCTATGCAGGCATTGGATAATATTGATTGGGTGAATCAGCATATACGCGAAACAATTGTGGAGAGAAGGAAACTGGAAGTAGAATTACAAGAGAATGCTTTAGTAGAGAAAATTTATCAATCGGATGCAAATTTCATTCTAGTGAGAGTGAAAGATGTTTTGGGTATTTATAAATATCTTGTTTCGCTGGGTATTATTGTGCGCGATAGAAGCAGAGTTGCCTTATGTGAAGGATGTTTGAGAATAACCGTGGGAACCCTGGATGAGAATGCAACATTACTCAAAGCACTAAAACAATATAAATGAAGAAGGTGTTATTTGTTGACCGTGACGGAACGCTGATTCTTGAAACCGATGATTTCAAGATTGAGAAGTATGAGAAGCTGACTTTTTACCCGCAGGTTTTTTACTGGCTCGGCAAAGTTGTGCGCGAACTGGATTATGAATTAGTGATGGTCACCAACCAGGATGGATTAGGAACACCCGAATTTCCTGAACAGGATTTCTGGCAAGTGCAAAATTTTATTGTTCAGGTTTTTGAAGGAGAGGGAATTCATTTCAGCGAGATTTGTATTGATAAATCTTTCCCTCACGAAAATCTTCCTACGCGCAAACCGGGAACCGGAATGCTGACAAAATATTTCTCCGCTGATTACGATTTGGAAAACTCTTTTGTGATTGGCGACAGAATTACTGATGTCCAGTTGGCAAAAAATATTGGCGGCAAATGTTTTTACTTAAATGACGGAAGAGGATTAGGCGCGACCGAAGTAAAGGACAGCAAAGAGGAGTTGAAGAAATATATTGCTGTTGAGTCAAGAGATTGGGAACATATCTACAATCATCTGAAAGGGGGTTCGCGTATTGCAACTCATTCTAGAAATACAAAAGAGACGCAGATAACCGTTGAGTTGAATCTTGATGGCACCGGTAAAGCAGAGATTTCCACCGGTTTAAATTTTCTGAATCACATGTTGGAGCAGATTGCAAGACACGGAGGAATTGATTTGAAGATTTCTGCCAAAGGAGATTTACAGATTGACGAACATCACACCGTAGAAGACACCGCCATCACTTTAGGTGAAGCATTTGCGGTTGCCTTGGGAGACAAGAAAGGAATAGAACGTTACGGATTCTGCCTACCAATGGACGATGCACTGGCACAAGTGGCAATTGATTTCGGAGGAAGGAACTGGATTGAGTGGAACGCTGAATTCAAGCGGGAAAGAGTAGGGGATGTTCCCACCGAAATGTTTTTTCATTTCTTCAAATCATTCAGCGATGCAGCAAAATGTAATCTGAATATTAAGGCGGAAGGCGAGAACGAGCACCATAAAATCGAAGCGATATTTAAAGCGTTTGCAAAGTCAGTTAAAATGGCGGTGAAGAGAGATTTGAGCAATATGCAATTGCCTTCTACCAAGGGAGTTTTGTAAATTAATTTCCTAAACTGCTTGACAAATGACGCGGTGCGTTTATATTAGCAACATGAAACAATTTATTTCAATAGCTTGGTGGCACGCTGTAAAAAAATTGGGCTACACTATGCGTTGAAAGAATGAATTATATTTTTTCGAAAGCCCGTTGTTTACAATGGGCTTTTTTATTTATCCCGGACTGAAATGAGATATACTACTACTACTTTCGAAATGCTGGCCGATACGCATACGCCCGTGGGTATTTACCTGAAGCTGCGCGATGTATTTCACCAGACCCTGTTGCTGGAGAGTTCCGATTATCATGCTGCGGAAAACAGTTTTTCGTTTATCTGCTGCGATGCACTGGCAGGCATAAAAGCAATGCAGGACGAAGTGGAAATTGCCGGATATAAAACGGAAAAGCAAAACATCTCTTTTCAGCAGCAGTCGCTTTTTGATTCCTTTCAAAAATTTAATGATTCGTTTTCGGAAACAAGCGGAAAGACAACTATTGCCAATGGACTGTTTGGTTATGTGAGTTCCGATGCCGTTCAACACTTCGATAATTTCTCTTTTAAAAATGATGAGCAGGAAATTCCTCCTTTGTGGTTTACGTTTTATCGATTTGTAATTGCGTTTAATCATTTTAAAGATGAGTTGATTATTTACGAAAACATTCCCGATGGCGAAGCGGGCCAGGAAGTGGCGCACCCAGGGCTCGAAGAAC
>JAZKEP010000027.1:2987-8436 GCA_040387015.1 Bacteroidota bacterium | reverse complement strand
GCTTATCCGTTTCAAACAAATGGTGAAGAGCGAACAAACGTGACAGACGCCACTTTTATTTCGATGATTCAAAAAGCAATAGGGCATTGCTTTCGCGGTGATGTATTTCAATTGGTGCTGTCGCGTAGGTTTATACAGAAGTTTACGGGCGATGATATGAATGTGTATCGCACGCTGCGCTCTATCAATCCTTCGCCTTACCTGTTTTATTTCGATTACGGCAATTTCCGAATCTTTGGTTCATCGCCCGAAGCGCAGTTGGTGGTGAGTGGCAACAAAGCAAAAATCAATCCGATAGCAGGAACCTTTAAGCGCACAGGAAATGATGAACAGGATAAAGCGCTGGCAGAAAAATTAGCGAGGGATGAAAAGGAAAATGCCGAGCATGTAATGCTCGTGGATTTGGCGCGTAACGATTTATCGAAACATTGCAGTCATGTGGAGGTGAAGCAATACAAGAAGATTCATTTCTACTCGCACGTGATTCATTTGGTGAGCGAAGTGATAGGCACACTAAATGGCAAACACAACGCTTTGCAATTGCTGGCAGATTCATTTCCTGCGGGAACACTTTCAGGCGCCCCCAAGCACAATGCCATTGAGTTGATTCGTTCTTATGAAAATATTCTGCGCGGATTTTATGGCGGTTGTATTGGTTTTATCGGATTCAATGGCGACATCAATACTGCTATTACCATCCGTTCTTTTTTAAGCAAAGACAATGCCTTACACTATCAGGCGGGAGCGGGAATAGTAGCGGCTTCGCAACCGCAAAGCGAATTGGAAGAAGTGCATAATAAATTAGGTGCGCTGCGCAAAGCCATTGAACAAGCAAAACAAATGCACGCATGAAGAAGGTATTAGTAATAGATAATTACGATTCGTTCACTTACAACCTGGTGTATTTGCTGAGGCAATTCGAAAATGTTCAGGTGGATGTGGTGCGAAATGATTTCGTAAAAATGGAAACGCTAAAGGATTACGACAAGCTTTTGTTTTCCCCTGGACCTGGTGTGCCGCAAGAAGCAGGAATGATGTGTGATATCATTCGTGAGTACGCGGGCAAAAAGCCAATGCTCGGAGTCTGTCTTGGTCATCAGGCAATAGGAGAAGTATTTGGCTCAAAGCTCAAAAACCTTTCGAGTGTATTTCACGGAATAGCCACTGACATTTTTGTTCGGAACAATGATGGAATATTTAAGGATGTTCCGAAAACTTTCAAAGCGGGCAGGTATCACTCCTGGGTGATTGATGAAAATAATTTATCGGATGAATTAGAAGTGACCGCTACCGATGAGAACAACCTCATCATGTCGGTGGCGCACAAAAAATATGATATACAGGGAGTGCAGTTTCACCCCGAATCAATTTTGACGGAACATTCTGTAACCATGATGAGCAACTGGATAAACAAATAGCATGAAAGCGATACTCAACAACTTAATAGAATTAAAAACGCTTTCACGTGAAGACGCCTATGAGCTGATGACAAACATCGGCACGGGTGCTTTCAACGAAGCGCATATTGCATCACTGCTCACGGTGATGATGATGCGCCCGCTCACGTTGGATGAACTGCATGGTTTCCGGGAAGCGCTCTTAGAACTTTGTGTTCCGTTTAATGCCGATATGCCAAGCATTGATTTATGCGGCACAGGTGGCGATGGCAAAAACACTTTTAATATTTCTACGCTGGCTTCATTTGTGGTGGCGGGAAGCGGTTATAAAGTAACTAAGCATGGTAACTACGGAGTATCAAGCACCAGCGGTTCCTCTAATGTGATGGAGTATTTCGGTTATAAGTTCACGAATGATGAAAGTGTTTTGAAACAGCAGTTGGCAAAGCACAGCATCTGCTTTCTGCATGCCCCTTTGTTTCATCCCGCATTGAAGTACGTAGCTAATGTCCGAAAACAAATAGGCATCAAAACTTTCTTCAACATGCTGGGACCATTGGTAAATCCAGCTCAGCCTGCTTATCGTCTCACGGGTGTTTTTAATCTGGAGCTGGCGCGGTTGTATCATTACTTACTTCAACAGGATTCAGGCAACTATAAAGTGCTGCATGATTTAGGCGGTTATGATGAAATTTCCCTCACCGGTTTAGTAAAGGTTTATTCAAAAGATGGCGAACAGGTTTTCCGCGCGGAGGAAATCGGTTTCAAAGCAAAACAGGCGAGTGAACTTTTCGGAGGCGACACAGTAAAAGAAGCCGCTGAAATTTTTATTGGTGTGCTGGAAAATAAAGGAACACCTGCTCAGCAGGATGTAGTAGTTGCCAATGCGGCTATGGCTATTCAATGTATCGAATCATCGCTTTCATTCTCTGATTGCGCAGCAAAAGCAAAATATGCTATCGTATCGGGTAAAGCATTAAAGACGTTTAAATCGCTGGTGGCATGAACTACTTAGATGAAATAATTGCGCACAAGCGAAAAGAAGTTGCCGAAGCAAAATCGCTTGTTGCTGTTCAGGAGTTGGAGAAGAGCCATTACTTCAACAGAGAAACCATTTCTCTCAAAGCTGCTTTGCTCAAAAAAAATTCAACCGGAATCATTGCTGAATTCAAACGCAAATCACCAAGCAAAGGAATTATCAATCAAAGCGCAGAGGTAAAACAAACCACAACCGGTTATATAAATGCGGGCGCATCTGCTCTCTCGGTTCTTACCGACACCAACTATTTCGGAGGGAGCAAGAAAGATTTAACCGAAGCGCGACAATTCAATTCCTGCCCCATCCTTCGCAAAGATTTTACGATAGACGAATACCAAATTATTGAAGCGAAATCTATCGGTGCCGATGTTATTCTTTTGATTGCCGCTGTGTTGAGCAAAGAAGAAATCAAATCGCTCACTGCCGTTGCCGTGTCTTTGGGTTTAGAAGTGTTACTCGAAATTCACGAAGCAGAAGAACTGGATAAAGCAGATGTGTCTCAGCATCTCATCGGCATCAACAACCGCAACCTCAAAACCTTCGAAGTAAATCTTAAGCACAGTATTGCACTAGCCGAAAAACTTCCTGCCGATGTAGTAAAGATTGCCGAAAGTGGAATCAGCAAACCCGAAAATATTTTGCTGCTGAAGCAGCACGGCTTCAACGGATTTTTAATAGGAGAGAATTTTATGAAAGAAGCGCAGCCCGAAATTGCCTGCAAAAAATTTATTGAAAGTCTTTCTGTTTCTGTATGAAAACAAAAATCTGCGGACTTCGCGAACAACAAAACATTACAGAGCTATCCGCACTTCATCCGCAGTGGATGGGTTTCATCTTTACTCCTACATCTCCGCGATATTTCAGCGCAGCAAAACAACCTGCCGATTTAAAATCACTTCCGCGTTCCATCAAAAAAGTAGGCGTGTTTGTAAACGAAACTTTAGAGAATGTTCGCGCAACTGTTCAGCAACATGGTTTAAACATGATTCAACTGCACGGCAATGAAACACCCGAATACTGCGCCTCGCTAAAATCAGACGGCATAGAAATCATCAAAGCATTCAGTGTTGACGATAACTTCGATTTTGCAACCACCGAAGCCTATGCTTCTGCAATTGATTATTTTCTGTTCGATACTAAAGGTCCCCAGTTTGGCGGCAACGGCATTGCTTTCAATTGGAATTTGCTCAAGGGCAAACGCTTTCTACTCAGCGGAGGTATTTCTCCTAATCATGTAGAAGCCATCAAAAACTTTTCTCATCCCGACTGCATCGGCATCGACATCAACAGCCGCTTCGAAATTTCTCCGGGCATTAAAGATGTAAACGCTATTCGCTTATTCTTGCAACACATTCAACCATGAGTTACACCAAAACCAACAACGGCTTCTACGGAGATTTTGGCGGAGCCTTCATCCCCGAAATGCTTCACGCCAATGTGCAGGAGCTTCAGCAAAATTACGAGCGCATTATTCAGGAGCCCGATTTCAAAAAAGAATTCGATGAACTGTTGCGCGATTATGTTGGCAGGCCCACACCGCTTTTTTATGCGGAGCGATTATCGCAGCACTACAACACCAACATCTATCTAAAGCGCGAAGATTTATGCCACACCGGTGCGCACAAAATCAACAACACCATCGGGCAGATTCTGCTGGCGCAGCGCCTCGGCAAAAAGCGAATCATTGCCGAAACAGGCGCGGGGCAGCACGGAGTGGCTACCGCCACCGTCTGCGCGCTCAAAGGTTTGGAGTGCATTGTTTACATGGGGCAAAAAGACACCGAGCGGCAGGCGCCCAACGTGGCGCGCATGAAAATGCTGGGCGCCAAAGTAATTCCCGTTACCAGCGGAAGCATGACTTTGAAAGATGCCACCAACGAAGCCATCCGCGACTGGATCAACCATCCCGATGAAACGCACTACATCATCGGCTCGGTGGTGGGCCCGCATCCTTATCCCGAAATGGTGGCGCGGTTTCAGTCCGTCATCAGTGCCGAAATGCAGGAGCAGCTGCAGCAACATACCAATCGCAATTATCCCGACTATGTAATGGCCTGCGTGGGCGGAGGCAGCAATGCCGCGGGCGCGTTTTATCACTTTCTCGAAAACCAAAATGTAAAACTCATAGCCGTTGAAGCTGCGGGCAAAGGCCTCCACAGCGGGCACTCAGCCGCCACCACCGCCCTCGGCAAAAAAGGAATCATCCACGGCAGCATGACTTTGCTGATGCAAACCGCTGACGGGCAAATTGAAGAACCCTACTCCCTCTCTGCCGGCCTCGATTACCCGGGCATTGGCCCCCTGCATGCACACCTGTTCCAAAGCGGGCGCGCGCAGTTTAAATATGTAACCGATGAGCAGGCTTTGCAGGCTGCCTTCTTCCTGGCCAAGCACGAAGGCATTATCTGCGCGCTCGAAACGGCTCATGCCGTGGCGGCTCTCGAACAAATCAGTTTCGGCAAAAACGATACGGTGGTTATTTGTCTTTCGGGTAGGGGCGACAAAGATTTAGAAACCTACATGAAGCATTTATAGAAAATTTAGCGATGTTGTTCGTACCACATTGAAATTTTATGCAACTGAGCAGATTTACCTCTTGTCTGACGATCTAATGCCATTTTTGTTCTCTCATTGGGTTTAATGGACCTGTTTTTTTCATCTTTCTCTATAACCATTTGTTCGCATAGTTTGAAGGCCTGTTCAAAATCGGGTGCAAGACTTATTAAAAATGTATACATCCTAACATTTGATCGAATTTCTTTTATTCTCATTTCATCGTGAAGGGAAATTGCCAATTGATACTTGTTCAACTTTCCTGATTTACTCGCTGCTTTGATTAGCGAGCCATAGGTTTCAACCGCAACAGGCAACCTATTTTTTTCCATTTCCCGTAACCAATTTATTCCTGTATTTAGGTCCGGTGAAATATTGATAAGTGAATTGTAGGTGATAACACCAGCTTTGCCTGTTTCTATTTTTTCATACCAAGTCAATGCAGTTTTATAGTCCGGTG
>JAZKEP010000027.1:0-2887 GCA_040387015.1 Bacteroidota bacterium | reverse complement strand
TAGGTAATAACAGTGGCTTTGCCTGTTTCTATTTTTTCATACCAAGTCAATGCAGTTTTATAGTCCGGTGAAATTTTGATAAGTGAATTGTAGGTAATAACAGTGGCTTTGCCTGTTTCTATTTTTTCATACCAAGTCAATGCAGCTTTATAGTCCGGTGAAATATTAATCAAAGTATTATAGGTGAAAATATCAGGCTTCAAGTTCATTTGCACCATCTCCTCAAATAGCTCTAATACCTTTGTGTAATTACCTGCCAAGTTTATTAGGTTGTTATAATTTACAACCGATGCAAAAAATTTGCGTGCGGCAATCATTTCATTAATCCGCTCATTGATGGGAACCTGCCTAAGCTGCATCTGTGATTTAAGCACCTCTAATTTTTGCAAATCTCCATGCGTTGTTCGAAGTAGTGCCGAATAAATAAATTCATTAGCCGTTAATCCTCGTCTTTCTAATTCTTTCAACCAATACAACCCATTCTCGGTGTCATCGGCCAAACGAATTAGAACTGCATAGGGTCGAATATTTGGCTGTATATTTTTGGCAAGCATTTCTTGATATAATCTTACCGCGCCTTCATAAGTTCCTACTGCCTGCATAGCTTGAGTATATGATGCAGCATTATCAGCAAACAAACTACTTATAGTTGCCAAAAATTTCTTTACTTCCAAATGCGGCTCCACCACAATACGCAAATACCTTTCATCAAAATTTATAGTAAGAGGCTCAGCGCTCTTATGAATAAACTTCATTGTTTCGAGTTCTCGTAGTTTTTGGCTTATCGTTTCTGCCGCAACGCCTGGTTCGTAAAATGAAAACAGCCTACGAATGTCGGCTTTCATCATTTCGAAGGGCGAATGATATATCCCCACTAAATACAATTCCTTTATTGACCGCAATAAAATTTTGCTGGCTCCATCAAGCTGAGAATATCTGAAGTTAATTTGTTTTAAATCTTCAAAAATCGAACCTATGTTTCGGTCAAAATATTCAGGCAAATTATCATCACCCATTACAGCTTTTCGAATTCGCTTCGCTTCGTTGATATCCATATTACTATCGATGACTATTTTCTCGAAACGACTTTGTAGCTTCAGAGGTATGTTATCCAACATAATTTGGAATTCGGGTCCGCTCATGTTATTTGCCCAAATCATTATATCTGACCGAGAGTCTATTACCTGAGTAAGAAAATCAATAAATTTTTCCGAACCACCTTTAACGTAATCATGCAAATCATCAAGTAATACGATTTTATACTTGGCATTTTTAGGCGCGGTAGGAATAAGCTTGAAATAGGAATCAAAAAGGTTCGGGTTCGGTATAAGTATATATCCCCCTTTCAATTGTTGCAAATAACGTATGGTGAAATGTGTTTTGCCCGCCATCGGCTCACTCACTAGCATCAAATGTTTCCTTCCATCAAGTATAGATTGAACAGATTTAGACAAATTTTTCTGAGTAGAAGGATTTTGCTCTTGAATCATTTTGCGCCCAGAAAGATCACCATACTTCAATTTTTTTGAAGGCAACCAAATGAATTTGAATGCCTGGTTTTCGTCTCTTTTCTTCATGAAGATGTCCTTCCTTCGCCAAATAACTATTAATACAAGCGAGATAACGGCAATATAAAGCCCATCCCAAGCCGGGTCATTTAATCTAAACCGTTGAATACATTGCTGAAGGCAATAATCAAATTGATATGCGAAGCGCAAAAAAGCAGGGATATGCATTGTCGGGAATGGATAAAAAATTAACTCTATTTCAGGCGTTGCTTATATTATATCAACAACCAAATCTAACCTTCCTTACCCCGTTCTTCAAACTTTGTTTCCAAAGGTGTAACTTCTTTTTCGCCCTCCTCAATTTCGCCACCCTTTGCCTAGCTCTCATAGCGAATGTAGAAGTTTCGTATAAAAGAACTAAAACTAAAAAAGCCCCATCACTGGGGTTTTTTATCTCCCAGTATTCTATCGTTTACGGCAAATTAAAAATAAGCTCTATCACACCACCTGCGCTTACTGTTATGGGCAACACCAATGTATCTGCCGGGTTGCTATTAGAGGTAGCGCGCACCATCACACTGCCCGGAGGCACTCCCTCAATTAAGTAAACACCCAGCGGATTGGTTTGAGCTGTAAAGGTGGTTCCCTCAACAGTAACGGTGGCTAAAATATTCACCCCGCCTTTTGAAACCGTTCCGCTGATGCCCCCGGTATCAGGAACCGATTCGGGGGTAAGCTGAACATTGCGGGGGGTGATGGCACCCGCTACCACTACCACCGTAGCACTATACTCATAATAGCCGCCTTTATGAGCTACTATATTATAAGTACCTGCGGGCAGCACCGGCACAAAAAATTTGCCGTTGCCATCGGTTAAAACAATAATCTCGGTAGCGGCCGAAACCACAAAAACAGCATTGCCAATAGGATTGCCCGTTACCCCATCGGTAATAACTCCCATCATTGAAAAATCATCGGGGCTGGGTGTTTCGCCCGCCCTCGGCACATACACCACCCCATACTCGCGGCACTTTCTGCGCTTGCTGGGGGCGCTATCCTTGCGGAAAGTAAATTCGCATTCATCCCAAATATCGTCCACCAGGTCGAGCCCTTCCACACTAATTTCTGCCACATCTTCCTGCTCGTTGTCGTAGGCGGTTTTCTTGGTGCTTTGGTCGCCTTGTGCCGCCACAAAAATGGTGTGCTGGGTAGCTACCTGCGCTGCCGATGGATTAGCCATGGCCGCCCCGCCCGCTGTAACCCGCATAGCCCCAATACAGCGCCGCGACCGACCAGCCGATGAGCTGGCATTTCCAGTATAATGATATCGTTATCCGCTGTTTCAATTTGTTTGCTGCTGATTTATTATCCAAAGCAAC
>JAZKEP010000026.1:0-4676 GCA_040387015.1 Bacteroidota bacterium | reverse complement strand
AACATCTACATCCAGTGTTTTTACACCTGAATCTTCAACAGTTCTACTAAGTATTTTTTCTCCCAACAGGTTATAAATTACTAAACTGCCCTGTTTGATATCTTCCGGAAGTTCAACGTTCAGTTTGCTGCCAGCAGGATTAGGATAAAGTTTTATTACGCTTATTTCGGTTTCCTCAATACTGCTTGGCAATTGACGAACACCAGTTCCGAACCATTCCGCAAAGCCTCCTAAATTTATGGCTATAACTGCTGAGGAAGCATTTCCAACAATTTTTGATGCATCCACATTAATGAACGCAACCACTGCATTGCTTTGTTGATCGGTGCTATTGAAGGCAATTTTATTATCCTGTGGATTATAGCTAGGGAATCCCAACTGGTCGTTCTGGAAAATAGTCCCTATTTCATTTGTTTCGAGATTAGCCCCTACAATGGTGTATTCATTAGTGGCAGTGTTGATGTAGTCAAATGCAATTATGAAAGGTGACTTTTTGGTAAAGGCCGGGTTGCCAATACTTATACCCTCATCTAAATTATTGTAGGCCTTGAAAATTTCTCCATCGCTAAAATTATGCGTTGCGTTATTCCACACACGTAGGAAGCCAATATCCCAAAAGTCAAGCGACTGACCGCCTAAACCATTCAGCTTGTTGTAAGAATCATACATCACATACACACCATCATGCGACCATTCCAAAGCATCGGCATATAACACACCACCCGCATCCACTCCCTGTCCGGTAGTAGGATTGTATAAATGAAATTTGCCCCACTGTTGCAGGGTGAAATCATATACCCAGATAGCTGTGTCCTGAAATTGGGAGTTAGCAGCTAAATGAGTTCCATCTTTTGAAATAGCTACATTGTCCCAATAAGCATCATTAGTCATTTTCGTTTGAGTGAAAGGCGAGGTCAGCTGTATGCTGTAAATATTATGGTCGGCACCAACAAATACAGCATAACTTCCATCGTCTGTCACGGAAGGCTTTTTAAGCGCAACATTCGTTTGAGAAATAGGAGTAAAGTTTGCAACATTATCATCTGTCAGGTACAATGAGTTGGGATCATTCGGATCTACATCAACCAGTATAATTTTATTGCTGCCCGGGTTCGAAGGTAAAGTTGGAGTAGTATTCGTGCCGGAGCCACTACCAATTCCTACTGCATCAAATGATTGTTTTATAGTATTCGACTGTGATGAACCCGCACCGTGCAAATCTTCTGCAGCCTTCACTAATGCTAATCGCAAATCAATAAACTGCGATGATTTAGTAAGGTATAAAGAAAGTGCCCGATAATAAATCTGCTCGGCAGGGCCTTTGCCAATCGTATTCGCTATAAGGTAGTAAGCATGATTCGGAATTCCGCTATTGATATGCACCCCCCCGTTATCCTGCGAGCCGTTGTATTGCTCATTGGTATGATTAGGCTGCCATCCACGCTGACCAAGAGCGGTACCGCCATTATGCGGGTCTTGCAAATTACGCATAGCCCCTGTAGGATAAAATGCAGGCTGAACAATTTCTTCACCAAGGGTCCAGTCATTGCGGTCAATGAGAGTGCCAAACACATCAGCAAAGGATTCGTTCATAGCTCCCGACTCGCCCTGGTATTCAAGGTTAGCAGTTTCCTGAATTACACCGTGTGTCATTTCATGACCTCCTACATCCAACCCGCCTGCAAGTGGCTTGAATTGAGTGTTGCCATTACCATAAAACATATACTGCCCGTTCCAAAATGCATTGTCGAGTCCGCCACCGTTATCATCCGCCACGTTTACAAACGACACCACATCGCCACCGTTACCATTAATGGAATTGCGGCCGAAAGTATTTTTATAATAGTTCCAGGAAACATCGGCATTGTAATGAGCCGAAACCGATTTGGTATTGTTCCAGGTATTGTTGTTGGTGGAAGTAATATCGGCATACTGGATTTGCTGCATCGAAGTATTTTGTGCATCGAGTGTAATGATGATGCCGTTGCCGGGGCCGGGCTTGGAAGTTTGCTGACCGGTGAACATGGTTTTACTCGCATCAATTAAATAATGTGTGCTGTTGGCATTGAAAGTTCCAATAGTTCGGGTAATGCCATTTAAGTCCACTGCCTGTGCCGTAGTGGCGCCAAGTGTGCAGGTATTGTCGTATTTATTCAGGATGGCACCTGTAGTTGCATCAACAAAATACTCCCAGCGATTGAGCACATTCGGACGAACCGTAACATGCCAAGCCAGATTAAATTTTCCGAACAGGATGGCATCGGGTAAAATAACTAACTCTGTTTCATACTGCTTTAAGCGCAACAGTATTTCATCGGTGAAGGAAAACTCCTGAAAAGGATGCTGCTTACTCACATCATTTCTGACAAGAACATTTGTACTGCTTTCTGACAGAACCGCTGCGGTTGAAACCAAAGCCGGAGTGATTTGAGTGCGCCCGTTGAAAGAAGCCTTTCCATCGGCAGAAAAATGCAGCCATGCCTGCGCTCCATAAACCGGAAGCCCCTTGAATGTTTGCTGCAACTTTACATGCGTTATTCCTAGGTTATCTCTTTCAGTATGTAGTACTTGAAATTCCTCGGAGCTTTGAATTCCGACAAGAGAAGAAATTGTTTCCAACACCTGCATGGTTGCCTGCCTGCAATTTTCGCTTGTCACAATTTCAGAAACCGGAATGTTTTCAATCATCAACGGCATTCCGCTTTTAGGATCGCGGGTAACAGAAAGTGATTTCTGTGAAGCCGTGCTGTTCAATGGAAGAAAAGGAGAGGGTATAAAGGGAGCGTTAACATTGCCACGTTGAGGCACGTGCTGAATGGTTGTATAGTTAACCGATGGTGATGCATTGCTTACCTGCTTTACAGGTTTTACGGAATTCAGTCCACCCGCAAATACAAAAATGGGAAGGGCGGCTGCCAACTGGAGTAGTTGTTTTTTCATAGTTATATTATTTATATGATAAAATATTATACAAGTCGTTATACAGATTTTTCACTTCTGCCGGTGGAGTGTATTTGCCGTCTCCCCATGTTATTTCATGTGCTTTACCGCTTTCCTTATAGGTAATGGTTTGAGACATGTTACCCGGATGTATTTCTCTTTCTAAAGGCCAATTAATTTCTGATGCGCTGTCAAAAAATATTTTCGCCTTCTTCTTTTTTATAGCGGCAAGCTCTTTCACCGAGCCATTCACTATACCTGTTTGTGAAAACAACTGCCCGTTCTCGAGTAAGGTAAAAACGGTAGATTCTCCTGTAAATCCTCCGCCTGAACCAAACTGCAGTGAACGTCCTTTCCAATCGGAAGGATTAGTGACCTTTTGAGGCGCAGAACAACACGTTGTAAGAAGGATGGCGGCAAGAACAAAAGTGTGTAGAAGGCTCATGGTGCTTGAATTGATTGACTTAAACCTACAACTATTATGCAGCTTTCATAAAAATTATTTTCCCCATCTTTCTGTTATTATTATTGCCCATGCATCTTTTCATCCACTGGAATCCGGACCCCGACTTTATTACCATCGGAATGTTTTCGATTAAATGGTATGGGGTATTGTGGGGGCTTTCGCTGATGTCGGTTTTTTTTATTGAGCAGTATGTCTTCAAAACATTGAAGCTGGATGAAGAAAAAATAACCGTTGGCATTCAGTATGTTTTTATCGGTGGGCTGATTGGCGCGCGGTTAGCGCATATTCTTTTTTATGCTTTGGATTTTTACATCGCTCATCCCGAAGATATTCTGGCGGTGTGGAAAGGAGGACTGGCGAGTCATGGAGGTGTGGCGGGTGCTTTTCTCGGCTTATATTTTTTCTCCAAGCGAAACAAAGAGTTCAGTATTTTCTGGCTGCTTGACCATGCAGTTATCGGAGCGGTGCTGCTGGCTTCGCTGATACGCTTAGGTAATTTAATGAACTCGGAGTTGTATGGTATTCCGACTAATGTTCCCTGGGCTTTTATTTTTGAACAGGTAGATGATGTTCCGCGGCACCCTGTTGTTTTGTATGAAAGCATTGCCTACTTCCTCATTCAGGTTTTATTGCTGGTGCTTTTCAATAAATATAAAGAGTCGAAGCCCGGCATTTACTTAGTGGTGTTTTTCATTGTCATTTTTACCACGCGTTTGCTGCTCGAGTTTTTTAAAGTGCCCGAAGGAGAATTAATATTCGGCTTCCTCAGCAAAACACAATTGCTCAACGTGCCGTTTATTCTGGCAGGTATTATTCTAAGTTACTTTGTAGCTAAGGGCAAACTGCGATATTGATTGAACACAACATGGCTAAGTACGAAAAATGGCTGGGAGCCGGATTAGGTTGGATGGTTACGGGCAACCCGCTAGGTGGTCTGCTAGGTTTTATTGCCGGTAGCTTTATCGAGAAGGGCAACAAGAGCGAAGCCCGGCATATTCTTGACGGTCTATCCGAATTTGAAACCAACCTGCTGGTGCTTGCTTCGCACCTCATTAAGATTGACGGGAAAATTTCGCTCGAAGAAATTTCTTTCACGCAAAATTTTCTCGACACTCATTTTGATGAAAAACTTTCAGCCAAGCGCGGGCAGGTTCTAAGCCACTGTCTGCAAAAAGAATATGACCTTGGTGTGGTTTGCGACCAGTTGCGCATGTACACACAACATGCCACGCGCATACAGGTGGTGCGTTTTCTTTTTGATTTAGCCATG
>JAZKEP010000025.1:0-3213 GCA_040387015.1 Bacteroidota bacterium | reverse complement strand
AGGGGGCTTATGGCTGCGCGTAGGCTTCGAACTGGTTTTAGTTATTTTGAAGGGCGGCAAGGAGGAGCTAAGAGGCGCATAATTCCGAAGTGAAACCTCTTTTATAGGTGTTTTGGATACATTTACAATTGACTGATAATTATGCTGTAAGTGGAGTGGGTGGATAATTTTTGTAGCAGCCATTTACAGACCTGTAAGTGGCGCTAAATTTTTTTTTGACCCGTTTACAGGTCTGCAGAAGACGCTTATTTTTTTCATCACTCATTTACATATCTGCAACACCAACAATAATTTTTGAACCACTCAGTTACAGGTCGGCAATAGGGCAATAATTTTTAGACTTATACTTTGCATACATGCTACACCCCGAATAACTTTAGAAGTATTCTTTTGCAGTTATACAACGGCCATGGAACGGAGGCAGTTCAGATACTGCCTCTACTTAAGGCATTGCCCAAAGCAGAGGCAGCTGTTATTTGGGAACAGTGTCGTTTTGAGTGGGTTCCGTTACGGGAACTTCCAGAGGCGCTGTATCGGGTTGTTTAGCAGGTTCACCTTCGATGTTTTCAACCGGAGCGGGTGCTTCATCTTTCTTTTTAGAAGATTTACGTTTGCCTGCTTTTTTTACCGGCTCAGCCTCTTCTACTACGGTGCCCGGTGCCCCTTCATCATTGGGCGAAACTTCTTCCTTGTTTGGTGCTGTTTCTACTTCCTGAGTTTCTTTCACAGGTTCTTCTTTAGCAGGTACAACTTCTTCCTTAGGGGCTTCGGGCACAGGTTCGGGTTTCACTTCTTCTGTCGGCTCAATTATCTGCACATCAGGCACTACGGGTTTTGGTTCATCTTTTGGTTTCTCTCTGCCCGGTGGTGGACCTGATAGAATACCGTCACCTTCTTTTTTCATCATTTCCATTTCCCGAATCTGTTGCTGCCGTTTTTGTTCCTGGAGCTGCATTTCGGAAGGTATCTGTTCTTCTCCTGCTGGTGTTTCCTCCTTATCTTTATTCTTCTTTTGTTTTTTTCTATCAGGCGGAGGGCCCGAAAGAATAGGCTCATTATTCATTTTCATCTTCTCTAATTCATTAATATCTTTTTGCTGATTAATGATTGAACTATCCTGTGGAATAGGATTGCCCAAGGAGTCGGTAGGGATGGTATCTTCAATTATAGCCGGCAGTTCAATGCGCGGTTCAGGTCTAACCCGCACTATTCCTGCAGCCTTATCTTTCATATACTGAATAAAATCTTCTTTGTTAAGAGTTGAGCCAAGCGTGTACATATAAAAACGGTTATTAGGCCCGCTGATTTTCCGTTTAAGAGGAGCAACAGCAGCTATTCCATTATTAATATCATCGTAAGAAGAAACGATGCCAAGCTGACCGGGGCGATATTCAAAAAAGAACCATCCTTTGGTTCCGGTTTCTAAGTAGATGGTGAATACATCAGTGCCGCCTTTGTATTGATATTCAATGTAACCATCTAATTTTTTATTGATCACTTTTTTACCGCTCATGGCCAATCCGATTTTCCCTACAGAGCGCAGCGAAATATCATCGGGGTCGTAAACGAAATTCACATCTGTAAAAACGAGGTTATGATTCAGATCTTTCGGGCGCTTGATGAAAGCGGAGGTTTTATCAAACTCTTCCAGTAGCTTTTTGTCATCTTTTGCATCGCTGATATCGCGAATCGGTTGTTTCTGTTTTTCAGTTTCGTAACTGACATCGGGTTGGTCTGCATTGTCACCGATCATATAGAAATCAAAACGCTCCTGCATTTTGTCTTCCATTTTCATGTCAATACCAAAGGTGAGGTTGAATTGGTATTTGTTGCTGTCTAACTTAACATCGGCAGTTCCTGCTGTCAATGTTTTAATCATACCAAAGTTGGTCCCGAAGTTGAATTTGCCATCGGCTTTTACCAATCCTTTTTTATCATCATAACGGAGTACATTGCCGGCAGCAGTGCTGGTTTTTATTTTATCTGAATCACCGAAAAGATATTCGCCAGTAGCGGTTTGGGTGATAATGCCTGTTGATTTGAAAAGAGAAATATCTTTTGCTTCCTGTTTAGCGCTCATCAAGGTTGTATACATGGCAGGTGCATCCGGTGAAGGATTGAGATGAATGCCGGCACTCAAATGATTGCCCGTACTGCTTTTTGCTGTAGTATCATATTGAAGCGAAAGTGTGTTAGGATCCACATCCTGATTGATAAAGAAATCGGTTGTGGCAGCTTTCGGGTGGTTGAGATCAATTTTAACGTAACCTTTAAAGTTCATGAAAGGATTTACCGAAAGAAGGTTGGCTTCTCCGTTGAAATGAACCCCAGGATAAATGACAAATTTCTTCGATTCATCCAGGTTTGCCTTTGCAGTTAACTGATAAAATTCTTTCTCCTTCTTCCCTTTACCTTCTGAATCGCGCTTACATGAAATATCGCTAAAACTGATAACCTGTTTTATGTCTTTAGTATCGTAATGATAATCTCCGATGGCTTTCAATTCATTCTTACTGTATATATCCACCACAGCGTTTTCAATCCTGTGATGCTTATGGATGGTGTCGGCAATAATGATGGCATTGCGCAATTGATTCATCTTGGCATCTTCCTCTATAATAACTAAACCGCTATCGGGTACAACACTGGCATCGGCCACTCGAATTTCAGGCACTTGCTCTATGCGCAGAAGGGAAGTAACAAGATAATAAATAGCCCGTTTACCAAGAAACTTTAACCCTTTCTGATCGGGTTTAGTAGAAGTAAAATATTCTCCTTCACCCTGAGGAGCCCTAAAGTCTAGAATTTTTTCATCCATCAACCATTTAAACTGGTTGATGGCGGTTGTATATTTATTATAAGAGAATTCGGTAGGAATATTTTTTTCATTCGAAACGAAATCTCCAATACGCGTTTCAAAGTCGACCTTGGCCGAAACGTTAGGCGTTTTGAAAGTTACTTTATCACCGGTTGTTTTAATGTTGAGTGCTGCAGTATCGGCCGAGAGCGCCATGGTGCGGAAAGAAAAGTTTTTGGAACTAAGCGTAGCTTCATTCCAATCGAGCGTTCCGTCACCTCCCAATCCCTTGTCAGTAAGCAACAGACTTCCTTTGAAGGTGGTAAACCCGTCATCGTACATCGAGAAAGGCTGATCTTTATTCAACATACTTATAAGCATGCTATCTGAAGTAGGTCTCCAGAATATCATATCTG
>JAZKEP010000024.1:35626-41598 GCA_040387015.1 Bacteroidota bacterium | reverse complement strand
GGTGTTCCGAAAGCTTCGCAGGCCTCGCCCATTCCTTTAATAGCGTTTACAAATTGCCAGAATACTTCGGGCAAATAAGGATTACCGAAGTTTAAGCAATTGGTTATAGCACTTGGCTCTCCACCGCTGCATACAATGTTGCGGGCTGCTTCAGCCACGGCAATCTGTCCGCCTACAAACGGGTCGGCCCATACATAGCGGCTGTTGCAATCAACCGTTACCGCCAATGACTTATTACTGTCGTGAATTCTCACCACAGCTGCATCGCTCGGCCTGTTAGTGGAAGTATTGGCAATACCTACCATCGAATCATATTGCTCGTATACCCATCTTTTAGAAGCTATGTTAAGTTGAGCAGCTAGTCCCTTACCAACTTCAACCAGGTTTTCGGGTTCCTCTACCGATTCAATGTCAAACTTCTTATTCAGTTGGAAATAAGCAGGCTCCGAATAAGGACGGTCATAAACAGGGGCACCACCGCCCAGCACTAAACTTTCGGCAGGCACATCAGCTACTAATTCGTTGTTCATGAAATACTCTAAACGGTCGCCTTTGGTTACTTCTCCGATTATGGCGCAATGCAAATCCCATTTTTCAAAAACGGCTTCCACTTCTTTTTCCATTCCTTTCTTTACCACAATCAGCATTCGCTCTTGCGATTCAGAAAGCAGAATTTCCCAAGGCTTCATATTCGTCTGACGGGTAGGAACTTTATCCAGCCATATCTTCATTCCGCTTTTCCCTTTCGCACTCATTTCACTGGTGCTGCAGGTAATGCCCGCTGCTCCCATATCCTGCATACCAACCACTGCGCCTGTTTTAATTACTTCAAGTGATGCTTCAAGAAGTAGCTTCTCTGTGAATGGATCACCTACTTGTACGGCTGGTAAATCTTTGGCGCTGTCCTCCGTTATATCCTTGGAGGCAAAGGCGGCTCCGTGAATGCCATCCTTTCCTGTTGAAGAACCAACAATGTAAACAGGATTTCCTTCCCCTTGCGAAATAGCAGAAACAGTTTCTCCTGTTTTTACTATCCCCACACTCATGGCATTTACCAACGGATTGGTTTGATAAATAGAATCGAAATAAACTTCTCCCCCTACAGTAGGAACACCAAAGCAATTTCCGTAATCGCCAATGCCTTTCACGACTCCTTTCAGCAAATATTTGGTTCGGTCATTTTTTAAATCGCCAAAGCGAAGCGAGTTAAGCGCACAAATTGGACGGGCACCCATGGTAAAAATATCGCGGTGAATACCTCCCACTCCTGTTGCTGCTCCTTGGTAAGGTTCAAGCGCAGAAGGGTGATTGTGTGATTCAATTTTAAATGCGCAGGCAAGGCCGTCACCTAAATCAACAAGCCCTGCATTTTCTTCACCGGCTTCCACCAGTAAATGCTTCCCTTTACGAGGTAAGGTCTTTAGCCACTTAATGGAGTTCTTGTACGAGCAGTGCTCGCTCCACATAACGCTGTATATACTCAACTCATTGAAGTTTGGCGTTCTGCCTAATATCTCCTTTATCTTTTCAAATTCTTCCGGAAGAAGACCTAATTGCTTCGCGGTTTCTGTAGTAGTTAATTCAAGGTGTGCTGCTGCGCTCATTGTATTCAATGTTAGGGCGGCAAATTTAGTTTTCTAATTTCTTTTTGAAAGCTGTTGTGGATAAAAAAGCCTCTTAAACTATTGCTTGCCTAAGGGGGATAAGCCGAGTGGCCGGTAATTTCTTAATGCTATTATGCAGGGGTACCTTTTGTTCGCGCAGCCAGCCAGCCTCCCAAAAAAGCCATAGGAAAGTAAGCCAAAGCAAGGTCAGTAATCGTAAACCACAAAGGGGATGGAAGCATAAAAACGTTGGCGATTCCTCCAATCAGAAACCATACGCCAATCCCGATTGCAAATTTCATTTGGTGAGAAACGGCAATCAGAGCGGTGATAAGTGCGCCTGCAAAAGTTCCCAGGGCATGCGCCAGAAAGGGAAGCAAAAAATGTTTTGGCTGAAAAAGATGCATGTTGGTTTTCAGGCTTTCCATGTTGGTTAAATCCACTCCAGCTGGCGGAGGAATAATGTTGCCGCTGGACATGATGATGCTCATGTTCACTATACTTCCGAAAATAACGCCTGCTATAACTGCTAAAATGTTGCGGAGAGTGGGATTCACGGTTGGTTGTTTAGGTGGTGTATTGTTCGAAAATAAGTAAAAACAGGATAATGAAGTACATCATCTACAAGTAACTCCGCTTCCTGTTATGTTACTTATCTTCTTTCTTAAAATCCAGGGACAAAGAATTGACACAATAGCGCAACCCGGTGGCAGTAGGTCCGTCATCGAATAAATGACCGAGGTGCCCGCCACATTTAGCGCAAGTAATTTCTGTGCGCACCATGCCATGTGAAGAGTCGGTGTAGGTTTTAATTTTTCCGCCTTCAATTTCTTTATCGAAACTCGGCCAGCCACAATGAGCATCAAATTTCATGTCACTGGTGAATAGTTCATTGCCACACCCTGCGCAAGTATATAGTCCGGTTTCATTATTCTTCAAAAGCTTACCGGTGAAAGGCTGCTCAGTTCCTTTTTCACGCAGTACTTCATATTGTTCGGGGCTCAGAAATTTTCTCCATTCCTCTTCGGTTTTCACCACGGCAGAGGTTTCGTTATTGTTTGTATTCATAGTAGTTTGTTTTTGAAGGTTTGTTTTTTGAGGTCCGGCAGGTTGCTGTCCGCAGGAAGTAAGGATAAGAGACACTGCAAGCAAAGTTAGAAATGTATGTTTCATGAGTATAAACTTGGTTCTTAGTCGCTTCTTATGTTCTTGCCTTACAAACATATTTTTCATTCCGAAGTTCTCCGTACACAATCTGAAATCAAAAAAAATCATTTAGGTTTGAGCGCAAAGATTGTTTACACGGGAAAAATCTATTATGCAGAAACAGCTACTCACTTTTGTTTTAAATGCGTTTATTTTTTTCTGCAACGCGCAAGGCACATTGATTAATCTGGGAACGGATGCTTACCATTATGTAGATCGCATTGATATTAAATACGGAAGGATTGTTCCAATTGAACATACCGCAGATAAATCATATTTCCGTGGGAATCCTGCTAAGATAGCCGAAACGCTTTTGCTGTCAAATGTTAAGTTTAAAAAGGTACAACAGTTTCAGATTGATTATCTGAAAAACGAAAATGGCGAATGGCTGGATAGCCTGAAAAGCAAAACCAAGCGTCCCTTATGGAAAGTGTTGTATCGCGAGCCTGCTAGTTTTGTTCACGTTACTTCCAAAAAGAAGAACGGTTTCGATATTCGTTTTAATCCCATAATAGATTTAAAGATGGGAGTCGAGTCGGAGGATAAGCGTTTTGTTTTTCAGCGTGCGGTAGGGTTAGAGGTAAGAGGTAATATCAAGCGCGTCTTCAGTTTTTACTTTAACGCAACCGGTAACTCAGCACGTCTGCCCAAGTATGTTACTGACAAAGCAGTAGATAGGCGGTACGCCAGTCCTTATTCTAATGTTCCTTCGGTACCTTATTCAAACAACGACTCCGTCAATGACCGCCCTACCGATTATTTATATGTTCCGGGCAGTGCATACTGGAAAGATTACTCTTCTAAAATTTTCAAGTTCAATGATGGATTAGATTATTTTGATGCAAGGGGATATGTAAATCTTTATATTCTTAAACACATCAACCTTACTTTCGGTCGGGACAAATTTTTTATCGGCAATGGTCAGCGTTCGGTTTTTCTTTCGGATAATGCAGCACCTTATTTATTCCTCCGCATGAACGTGAATATCTGGCGGTTTAACTACACTAATATTTTTGCGGAGCTTACCAATCAGTATGTTAGAGCTACAGATATTTTACTGCCTAAGAAATATATGGCGGTGCATCATCTCAGTATTCAGGCCACGCATTGGCTGAACATTGGGTTGTTTGAGGCAGTGATAATGAGCCGGAGTAAACATTTTGAACTCCAGTATCTGAACCCTATCATCTTTTATCGCGCTGTAGAGCATTCCCTAGGAAGTCCTGATAATGTGCTGATTGGTGCTGACTTTAAAGCGAATGCGGCCGGACATCTTTCCTTTTACGGTCAATTTGTGTTAGATGAATTTAATTTCAAGGAGATGACCAAGCGAAGTGGATGGTGGGCGAACAAATGGGCACTTCAGGTAGGTGTGAAGTATATTGATATTGTACCAAATTTAGATGCGCAATTTGAGTTCAATGCTGTAAGGCCATTTACTTATACGCACGGTGGCAACGCAGATGGAACTAGTGTGAATTTTACTCATCATAACCAGCCTTTGGCGCACCCTCTAGGTGCTAATTTCTATGAGTTTATTTTTAACCTTCGCTATCAGCCGCACCCTCAGTTCACCGTGAATGCTAAACTGATGGTGGCAAGAGTAGGTGGCGATAGCCTTGCTTACGATTCACAAGCGGGTAAGTATTCTATTACGCATTATGGTTCTGACATTTTCCGGGCAACAAGTGGCGGAGCATCGGTTACACAGGAGTATAACAATAAAATTGCACAAGGGGTAAGGGGCACGATTAGTTATCTTCAATTGCTGGCAAGCTATCAGCCATGGCATAATATTTATGTAGATGCGGAGGTGATGTATCGGGGTAAATCAGGTAAGAAAACCCAAAACCCCGTAGCGGCAGGGTTAGTTCAAAATCATTCAACATTTATGTTTACTATAGGCCTTAGAATGAATATTGCCTATCGGAGTTATGCGTTTTAGTGATTAAAGTTTAGTTGGTAAGCTAATTACAGTTGTTCTTTCAACTCTACTAGGAACGCTCTTATCTTTTGTAGTTTTTCGTTGATTTTATATTGCTTCTGAGAGTCTTCTAATTTTGATTTCAACTGAATTCTTGCCCCTTCAATAGTGAATCCTCTGTCGCGAACCAAATGATGAATTAGCCTTATTTTATCAATATCATCTTTGGTGAAAAGCCGGTCACCTTTGGCAGTCTTTTTGGGTTTAAGGATATCAAACTCCTTTTCCCAATACCTTATTAAAGAAGCATTTACATTTAGCATTTCTGCTACTTCCCCAATACCATAGTAGAGTTTTTCTATTTCCTTCTCTTTATAAGCCATGTCTGTAGACATTGTATGTGAACTCAAAAATACCCTTTTTGTAAAAAGCTTTAATAAACAAATACTCTTTTGCTTTGTTTAGAATTCGTCTAAATTTGCACTTCTGTGAGCGAGTTAGTAATAGATGAACAAATAAAGACGGGTATCGTTGATGCATTGAAAACAGTTTTCGATCCAGAAATACCTGTCAATATCTATGATCTGGGTTTGATTTATGAAATAAACGTTTTCCCTGATCAAAATGTGGAGGTAGTGATGACGCTCACCTCACCTAATTGTCCGGTGGCGGGCACATTGCCTGGTGAAGTTGAACAAAAAGTAAAGTCGGTAAACGGAGTAAATGAAGTAACCATTGAGCTTGTTTTTGAACCAGCTTGGAGCCAGGAGATGATGAGCGAAGAGGCGAAACTTGAATTAGGATTTTTGTAAACTATTTATGAATAACAATTAATAAAACAATTATGTATCCACAAGAATTAGTAGCCCCTATGAAAGCTGACCTCACGCAGGTTGGATTTGAAGACTTAACAACTCCCTCGGATGTAGACACCGCCTTAACACAAACTGACGGCACGGTGTTATTGGTGTTTAATTCCGTTTGTGGATGTGCAGCCGGTGCAGCTCGCCCCGGTATTAAATCTGCGGTGAAAGACGCACCAAAGCTTCCTACAAAATTAGTAGCAGTTTTTGCCGGAGTGGATAAAGAGGCAGTAAATAAGGCACGGGAATATACCTTGCCTTATCCTCCATCATCTCCCAGCATTGCCTTGTTTAAAGATGGCAAACTCGTTCATTTTGTAGAGCGCCATCAAATAGAAGGCAATTCTGCTGATACAATTGCAGGGCATCTGAAAA
>JAZKEP010000024.1:0-35616 GCA_040387015.1 Bacteroidota bacterium | reverse complement strand
TGAAAAAAGTATTTGAGCACTATTGCTAAAACTTTTTTGTGCGAAGAGTTAAGGGACGAGTGACAAGTTGATTTGCTTTGTCATTCCTCCCTTTTTTTATGTTTGCCATTGAAATACCTGTGAATTAGTGAACCTTAATTATTAAGCTAAAATGTCTAAGTTCCATAAACTAAAAGTTAGTGAAGTAAAGAATGAAATTGCGGATGCAGTTTCTGTTTCGTTCGAGGTGCCATCTGAGTTAAGGCAGACTTTTAATTTCTTACCCGGCCAATATACCACACTTAAAATGAGCATTGATGGCGAACCCGTCAACCGTAGTTATTCATTTTGCAGTTGCCCTTATCTTAACGAGCCGCTGACTATAGCTGTAAAGCGTGTGGCAGGAGGGAAGGGTTCTAACTTCATCAATGATAATTTCAGGCCGGGAGTAGAAATAGAGGTGATGGAACCAATGGGGAATTTTCATTCCGTGCTGGATGAGAACAATGAGAAGCACTATATTTTGTTTGGCGGTGGTTCAGGAATCACTCCGATTATGTCTATTCTTAAATCGGTGTTGTCGAAGGAATCTAAAAGCCGAGTTACTTTATTTTACGGTAACCGAAATGAAAACAGCATCATTTTCAAAGACAAATTTGAAGCGCTCACCGCTCAGTTTGCTGAAAGATTGAAGATAGTTCATATTCTGGATGCCCCTATTGGAGCATGGAACGGATACTCCGGCTTTATGGTCAAGGATTTGGTTTTGAAATTAATTCGGGATAATACGAATCTGAATTTCCAGCAGGCTGAGTTTTTTATTTGCGGTCCTACTCCCATGATGAAAAGTGTAGAAGAAGGGCTGGGTGTGTTACAAATTCCTAAAGAAAAAATTCATATAGAATATTTTACTGCCAAAGCGGAAGAAGATAAGCATGCTGCTAGCGCAGGTACAGCCGTGCCAAGCGCAGCGCCCTTCACAGGGAAAACAAAAGTGAAGATTATATACGATGGTAACGAGCGCGAGTTTGAGGTGAGCGAAAAAGAAACGATTCTTGAAGCCGCTCTAGATGCCGGTTATGATCCGCCTTATTCCTGTATGGTAGCGGCCTGTTGCACTTGTCGTGCTAAGCTTATTTCGGGTAAAGTAGAAATGGACGACCGCGAATCACTTACCGATTCAGAAATTGCTAAAGGTTATGTGCTCACTTGCCAAAGCCACCCCAAAAGCAATGGTATTGTTTTGAACTACGACATGTAGGTGGAAGGGATGAATACAGGTATCTCAACGGGACCTTTTCACCTTGCTTTGGTAACCTCTGTCCTAAAATTTCTGCTTTTATAAATAGATTTGAAACTTCTATAGTTCCCTGGCTTCGCCCATTATGAAACAGGGCTATTTCCCATAAATTTACAGATTAGCTCCTTAGGCGTAGTATCCTTCCAAAACCGCAAATGATTGCGAATCCCAATGGTGCCGCAGCGGCTCCTCAAATAGCGCTCAGAATAGCAATGCTGCTCATTCCGTAAGCTTAAATAATAGCTATTTTTAGTTAGCTGGTAGCTTAGAGGACTTAGCAGCTTATTTAATTGTTAATTTTCTACCGATTGTCTACCACTTGTTACTGACTAACTCCCGATAATTATCTGCTAACTCCCACTTGTTACTAACTAACTCCTTTATATTATTAAATAGCACCCAAGTATTACCAACTAACTACCACTTATTACCGGCAATCAAACTTTATACATTTACTACTCTATAAAGGCAATGAAATGCCCCCCCCAAAATTACCTGTTAGAAAAACAGTCGAATTAAAAGTGCTGCTATTTGGCTGGAAAGGCAAAACACCCGATATTTTTTACCTGACGGTTGCCAAAGACCGCAAAGCATAACTCGGAATTTAAAAATGCTGAGACCAATCGATTGGTAATGGAAAATGTGGAGATGAATGAGGAAATGGCGGGAGTAAGAGTTAAATGGTAACCAAAACGGTATTCTTATCCAACTGTTACGGTTTCTCTTACTTCAGAAGTTTTTTTTTCACCCGCTTTATATTGTTGGGCCGCTTTTACAAAGCCAACAAACAGAGGGTGCGGGTTATCTACCGTAGATTTTAACTCGGGGTGAAACTGCACACCCATAAAATGAGGATGAGCAGGTATCTCAATAATCTCTACCAACTTATTATCTGGGTTTCTTCCAACAGCCAGCATCCCTGCTTTTTCAAACTGCTCAAGATATTGGTTATTAAACTCAAAACGGTGACGATGGCGTTCGCTGATATGAGCACTTCCGTATAATTTTTCTGCCAAAGAATTTCCCTGAAGGTCGCAGCGGTAGGCTCCTAAACGCATGGTGCCGCCTTTGTGCTTAATCTTCTTCTGCTCTGCCATCATGTCAATTACCGGGAAACCGGTTTCAGGAAACATTTCAGTAGAGTGCGCTTGCTTCATACCTAATACATTCCTGGCAAATTCAATTACCGCACATTGCATACCCAAGCAGATACCAAAGAATGGAATATTGTTTTCGCGAACATATTTTATAGCGGTTATCTTTCCTTCAATGCCGCGGTTTCCAAATCCGGGAGCAACTAAAACACCCTGCAAATGCCCCAGTTTTTCAGCCACATTATGTTCATCAATATTTTCCGAATGAATACACTCAACCACAACGCTACAGTTATTAGCTGCCCCTGCATGAATAAAAGATTCGTGGATTGATTTGTAAGCATCCTGCAACTCAATATATTTTCCTACCAAACCCACTCTTACTTCTCCCTTAGGGTTGCGCAGCTTGTCTAGGAAAACCTGCCATTTCTTTAAATCAATTTGCTTATCGGCAGGTAGTTGCAGTTTCTTTAGCACAGTTATATCCAGACCCTCCTGCTGCATTTCGAGAGGAACCGCATAAATAGTATCCACATCCAAAGCCTGAATCACAGAGCCTCTTTCAACATTGCAAAACAGCGCCAGTTTTCTGCGCATATCATCCGTTAAAGGGTATTCTGTTCGGCAAACAAGAATATCGGGCCGAACCCCAATTGTTTGCAGTTCTTTTACTGAGTGTTGTGTAGGTTTGGTTTTTAGCTCCTTAGCCGATTTCAGGTAAGGAATTAAAGTAAGGTGACACACCAAGGTGTCATGCTCTTCTAACTCCCAACGTATCTGACGAAGGGTTTCTATATAAGGGAGAGCTTCAATATCTCCTACCGTTCCGCCAATCTCGGTAATTACAATGTCATACTCTCCGGTTTGACCCAAAAGGAGCATTCGTTTCTTTATTTCATCCGTAATGTGCGGAATTACCTGAACTGTCTTGCCCAAATAAGCGCCCTCTCTTTCTTTATTGATTACTGTTTGATAAACCCTTCCGGTGGTAACATTGTTTGCCTGAGAAGTAGGGGTATTCAGGAACCTTTCATAATGGCCTAAGTCCAAATCGGTTTCAGCGCCATCTTCTGTTACATAACATTCGCCATGCTCATATGGATTCAAAGTTCCCGGGTCAACGTTAATATAGGGATCAAATTTTTGGATGGTTACACGGTAGCCTCTTGCCTGAAGAAGTTTAGCGAGAGAGGCAGCAAAAATTCCTTTTCCTAGGCTGGAAGTCACTCCGCCTGTTACAAATATATACTTAGCCATGTTTCAAAGGGTTTCGCAAATTTAAATTGTTTAGGCACTTCTCACAAACCCTCACTGAATTAAACACTAACATCCTGTTGGCAACTGCTTAATTCAAAATGGCTAGTCCTTACTGACTTAAATGCTTTGTTTGATAGTCAGAAACTTTTCTTTTTTTTGATGGAGAGGAAATAAAAAACCATGCTCTTGTACCATCTGTCTATTAAAGTTAAATTTTTCGTTATCTGCTGCCTGATCTCTGCAGTTAGTTACTCGCAAACCTGGAACTGGGCGAAGGGCGAAGGTGATATTGGGGATGATGTTTCAAACTCTGTTACCATGGATGAGAATGGAAATGCCTACGTGACAGGCAATATTGCCGGCAGGGCAGATTTTTCCGGAACCTTTTATCAGGGACGTGGGCTTTATGATGTATTTATTGCTAAGTATGATCCTCAAGGGAATGTAGTTTGGGTAAAAACAGCAGGTGGAACTGCGGATGATGAAGGTAAGTCAATCAGGTATAGCAAAAACTTTATTTACGTAACGGGCTACTTTAAAGGAAGTGCAACCTTTGCAACAACAAACCTTACAAGCCAGGGAGATGCGGACGTATTTGTTGCGAAGTATGATTTAGATGGCAATTTAATGTGGGTGCGTCAGGCCTCGGGAGCAGGCAAGGATTATGGCTCTTCAATAGATGTTGACCTTTCAGGTAATGTTTACGTAGCAGGAACCTACGAAGATGGACTGAGTTTAGCCTCAACTCAATTATCAACAACCAACGTCTACAGTGAATCTTTTTTTGCGAAGTATGATGCTAGTGGAAATCTGGTTTGGGCTAAATCAACAATAGGAACTGCCGCAAATCTCATAACAGGACTAGCTTTTGATAATCATAACTCCATCTTTCTTACTGGATACTTCAGTGGAAATTTTAAACTGAACAGCGGAAATCTGAATTCATCTTCTCCCAGTTATGATATCTTTTTGGCCAAGGTAGATGAAAATGGAAATCTGCAATGGTTGAATCGTGCCGGCAGCACTTATGAAGATGCATCTCAGGGTGTTTGCAGTGATAAGGATGGTAATCCAAGTATTGTGGGATATTTTGCAGGCACTGCCATTTTCGGAACGAATTCAGTTACTTATCATGATTACAACGACATATTCGTGGCCCACTATGATGCCCTTGGTAATAATTTGTGGGTGCGTGCCGGTAAAGGCCAGAAGTTTGATGTAGGATTTGCAATAGCCTCGGATGACGATGGGAATGTTTTCGCGGCCGGTATGTTTCAGGAGGCCATTAACTTTGATGGTAATGCTTTAATGGGAGTAGCCAAAGATATGTGTGTGGTAAGCTACAATCCTAATGGTAATATCAGATGGGTGCAAAAAGCAGGAGGAACCGGCACTGACTGTCCTCTTGGAATCGCTGTAGCTAACTCAGGACGAGTAGCGGTCACCGGCTATTATCTGCTTAACTGCTCATTCGGTAGTGTCTCGGTTGATTATGCCTCTGCCACTGACTTGTTTATTGCAGAATTTACTCCTCCTATACCTAACTCAATAAAAAACGTGGATGATGAACTGCAAGTTTCGGTCTATCCTAATCCATGCTCTGATGCAACTGGCTGCAAAGTTATTCTGCAAAATCCGGGGGTATCGACTATTAGGGTAACTGATATTTTGGGAAACGAGATATTAGGACATGAATTCAGTTCAGAGTTCAACATACAGACATCGGCTCTCTCAGTTGGTATTTATTTTGTTGAAGTAAGTAGCGCACAAAGTAGAAATACCATTAAACTGCTTAAGGAATAGAAATAAAAAATGTTATTTCTTAAGAGTAGATTGTTGATACCTGCCTTTCTATCCCTTACATTTGAATTCTATATGAGGAAAAATATTTTACTGATAGTATTAGCGTGCATGTTAGCGGTATTTAGCAAGAACGCTATTTCACAAACTAGTGTTCCACAAAAGATAGAAAAAAAACCTTTTCAGCTTCAATTAAAAATGAAAGGCTATGCGAAAGGTCCTGTAAAACTCTTCGGTATGTATGGCGACCAGAACTTTAGAGTTGACTCTGCTTTTGCTGATGCTAATGGAACTGTTGTTTTCAAAAAAGATTCAGCTCTTTTAGGAGGCCTGTATTTAGTAGTGTTTCCTGACCTCTCAATAGTGAGAATGCTGGTGGATGGAAATCAGCAATACTCCATGGAGTTTGATAAGAATGATGTAGTTAATTCTATGAAAGTAATTGGTTCCCTGGAAAATGAACTTTTTTATAAAAACCTCAAATTTGAAGTGGTTAATGGAAGCTTAGCAGATAGTCTGCAAAAGCGCCTTCGTGAAATGGAAAAAGAATCGAACGCTTATGTTGAGATGGAAGCCCAAATACAAAAACTGAAAGAGGAGCGTAAAGCTCATATAAAATTATTTTCAGAGAAGTACCCTGATAATTTTTTTACCAAATTTAAACTGGCAGGGCAAAATCCGGAGTTGAAAAAGATATTAAAGGTGGATGGCACTGTGGATGACGCAGCTCAGGTATACCAATACAGAAAAGAATTTTGGGAGGGATATGATTTTAACGATACAAGGCTGCTCCGAACAACGGTTTACTTCAATAAACTGAAAAGATACATTACTGAAATTACTCCCCAGGTGGCAGATTCTGTTATAAAATATGCCGATTGGATTACTGAAAAATCGAAAGTAAATAAGGAGCTTTTCAAATTCACTGCTAACTGGATTGCCCTCCATTATAAAGAGGCGCCTGTAATGGGTCGCGAAACTGTTTGTGTATTTATGATTGAAAAATTCTGGACTCCCGAATTGGCATTTTGGGAAAAAGACTATGAGATACAACGAATCAGAGCGCAAGGGGCTCAAATGAAACTGGGTTTGATAGGGCAAATAGGTAAGAACATAAAAGGGTTAAACGAGAATGGTGTGCCAGTTTCACTATATGATATGACAGCACCTGTAAAGGTGCTCTATATATATTCCTATGATTGTGATAATTGCAAAAAGGAAACCCCTAAGTTGATGAAAACCTATCGGGAGTGGAGAGATAAAGGGATGGATCTGTTTACACTTTGTTTAGATGGTGATACAGTAGGTTGGAAGACTTATTTGAAGCAAAACGGGATGACATCATTGAATATTTTTGATCCCGAAAACGGAACTGATTTCCGTGGAAAGTATTATGTTGACCATACTCCTGAAATGTATGTGTTTGACAGGAACTGGAAAATAATAGCCAGTAACATTGGGTCTGAATCACTTCCCAAACTTATCGAAAAAGAATCGGCTAAGTATTAAGTATGGGCAGAATAAAAGTTGACCTTCATGATATTTATAACAACAGCAAGGCAATAGATAAGGCCTTGGAAGAAGCATTTGAGGAAGCTATTGACAATAGGATTAGAGAAGTAGAAATTATACCTGGTAAAGGTAGCGGACAGCTTCGTAAAAAAGTAGAACGCTTCCTCCAGCTTCCTCATATTAAACCAAAGTATCACAGGATTGAAAATGACAGTAAAAACTTTGGGCGCCTGTTTGTTTATTTCAGATTCGATAAATAAATAATTCTTCTGCTCTTGTTTATACCTTCTACCTTAGTTGCAGGCTAAAAACAATATCTTCGCCTCAAATCATTTTTGTTGTTAGATAAGATTTTTAATTTTCTAGGAGGCCGAACTGAAGAACCATCTTCACTCACCGATTTCAGTCTGATGGCAGTGGATTTGCACTCCCATCTTATTCCCGGTATAGATGATGGTGTTAGGACAATTCAGGATTCTTTGGATGCTCTTCGACAATTTCAGAGATTAGGTTTCAAAAAGGTAATTACCACTCCGCATGTCATGGCAGATGGGTTCAATAATACTTCAGAGACGATATTGAGCGGCAGGGACAAAGTGCGCGAAGCGATCCGGCAAAGTGATATTCAGATAGAGTTTGATGTAGGAGCAGAGTATTACCTGGATGAAACGATGTATGAGAAAGTCGAAAAGAAGAATTTACTTGCCATAGGTAAAGAGTATGTATTAGTGGAACTATCATTTTTCGCTGCCGCAAACAACACATTCGATTTAGTGTATAAAATGCAGGTAGCGGGTTATAACGTTATACTTGCACATCCTGAACGCTATCCTTATTATTACGAGAAGAATTTTGAAAAGTATAATTCATTGAAAGATCACGGTATTTTTTTTCAGATCAACCTGATGTCGCTGATTGGTAAATATGGAGAACGTGCCAAAGCAATTGCTGAAAAACTAATTGATGAAAGGATGGTGGAGTTTGTGGGATCTGATTTGCACGGGCCCAAACATTTTCAATTTATTAGAGCTACTTTAAAAGAAAAATATCTTGAAAAAATTCTCACATCGGAAGCATTACTAAATAAAACCTTACTGTAACCAATGCCATTTATTGATACCGGCTTTCCCGGTTTAAAGATTTTTGAACCCCGGGTATTTGTAGATACGCGCGGATATTTTTTTGAGAGCTTCAATAAAAAAACCTTTCAGGCAGCCGGAATAGAAACAGAGTTTGTGCAGGATAACGAATCGAAATCTCAGCGAGGTGTTCTTCGTGGATTACATTATCAGTTAAATCCAATGGCCCAGGCAAAACTGGTGCGTGTAGTTGAAGGAGAAGTATTGGATGTGGCTGTGGATATCCGCATGGGCTCACCCACCTTTTGCCGCACCTATGCGGTTCTTATTTCAGCGGAGAACAAAAGGCAGCTTTATATTCCCCGCGGGTTTGCGCACGGCTTTTCAGTGGTGAGCGAAACCTGCATCTTTCAATATAAGTGCGACAATTATTATTCAAAAGAAAATGAAGGCGGAATTATTTTTAATGATTCTGATTTGGATATAGATTGGGGAATTGATCTGCGCAACGCTATAGTTTCAGATAAAGACAGGGTGCTTCCTTCCTTTAAAACCTGCATCAATAATTTTGTGTTTGAACCATGAAGAAGATATTAGTTACCGGAGCCCACGGACAATTGGGCACAGAGTTGAATTTTCTTTCATCGCTGCTGGAAACTCACTCATTTACTTTTTTCGATAGTGATAACCTGGACATTACAGATAGCGATGCAGTCAGCAATCTTCTTTTGAGAGAAAAATTCGAAGTTGTTATAAACTGTGCAGCTTATACGGCAGTAGATAAAGCGGAAGCAGAAAAGGAATTGGTTTTCAGAATAAATGGCGAGGCGGTAGGCTATCTTGCCAAAAGTTGTAAAGAGTCGGGCGCAAAGTTCATTCATGTAAGTACAGATTTTATTTTTGACGGAACAATTTCCCGCCCTCTTCTCGAAGAAGACCCTTCCAATCCGCTTTCAGTTTATGGCGCAAGTAAGTTAGAAGGAGAGAAGCGCGCTTTTAAAAATAATGCAGAGACTTTAATAATTCGTTCAAGTTGGGTGTATTCTTCTTTCGGAAGTAATTTTGTAAAGACGATTCTGAGATTGTGTAAAGAAAAAGAATCCCTGAATATTATTAGCGATCAGATTGGAACTCCAACTTACGCCAGAGATTTGGCAGAGGCCATTTTAAATATAGTCAAGCAGCCGGAATGGAATCCCGGCATCTATCATTTCAGTAACGAAGGAGCAGCAAGCTGGTATGATTTTGCTGTAGCCATACGTGACATAGCCAAATTAAAAACAAAGATTAGTCCTATTGAAACCGACCAATATCCCACACCTGCTGTTCGACCTAAATACAGTGTGTTGAATAAGAGAAAAATCAAAGCAACCTTCGGTCTGGAAATACCTTACTGGAGGGAGAGTCTTGAAAATTGTATCGCCTTACTTGTTTACTAACTAGAACCCTTCAGCCGAATTATGGAATTAATGTATCAGAATTTACCTATCAATAAACTTATTGCTATTGCCCAAGAAGCTGGAGATGAAATAATTAAAATTTATGCGCGCGATTTTTCTGTGGAAACAAAAGATGACATGTCACCTCTTACCGAAGCTGACAAGAAATCGAATGAGGTGATACTTAAAGGTCTGAAGGAGTTATCGCCAGAAATTCCTTTCATTTCTGAAGAAACGAAACTTACTCCTTATGAGGAAAGGAAAAACTGGAAACAGTTCTGGCTTATTGATCCTTTGGACGGAACAAAAGAGTTTATTAAGAAGAATGGCGAGTTTACAGTGAACATCGCTTTGATTGAAGATGGGGTTCCCGTGTTGGGAGTAGTTTATGTTCCCGCCCAGAGCAAAACCTACTATGGTGTAAAAGGAGTAGGTTCTTTTCAATCATCAAGTGGAAATGCGCAAACTGCAATTAAGAATGATACGCATTACGCAGAAAAGGACAAAGTAACCGTAGTTGCCAGTCGTTCTCATTTGAGTGATGAAACGCTACAGTTTGTAGAAGACTTAAAAGCACAAGGCAAAGAGGTGGAATTCCTTTCATCGGGAAGTTCACTTAAATTCTGCTTAGTAGCGGAGGGTGCTGCCGATGTTTATCCGCGCTTTGGGCCAACAATGGAATGGGATACCGCTGCGGCACATGCGGTGGTGATGTATGCTGGAAAAGAAGTAATCAATTATGAAACAAAACAACCACTCGTTTACAATAAACAAAACCTGCTTAATCCCTGGTTTATTGTGGAGTGATTTTAAAAATAAAGAATGTCAAAAGATAAAAAATATAAAAGCAAGAACAAACACAAAGGAAGTAAGCGTCATGATGATGCTGAATATATTTTAGGAGTTATAAAGTCGTTGGGTAAAGAGGCGGGATTGAGGAGCCTCTTCCCGAAAGTATTACGAAAGATGAGCCAGGAAGAAGTAGTTCTTGCGCTCAATAAACTCGAACACCAGGGTAGGATTCAACTAGAACAAAAAGGCAGGATTACCCTTCTTGAAAGAGAAAAGCCTCACAAAACACATCACCGCGAATCAGAATATCTTTTTGGAGTTGCCGATGTAACACTCAGCGGAATTGCTTTCGTTTCGGTAGATGAAATGGATAAGGATGTTTTCATTGCCAAGAAGTTTACAGGCAACGCCATGCAAGGTGATGAGGTTAAAATCCGCATCACATCCTGGGGTAAGCGCCCCGAAGGGCAGATAGTTGAAATCATTAAACATGCCCAGGACAGTTTTGTGGGCAGGGTGGAAGTGCTCGAAAAGTTCGCCTTCTTTATTGCTGATGAAGGCAAGCTGAACACAGACATATTCGTTCCGCTCGATTCACTGAACGGTGCAAAGCACCAGGAACGCGTTATTGTGCGTGTTACCGACTGGAACCTTGATGGCAAAAAGCCAATAGGTGAAGTGGTGGAAGCGGTGAAAGGGGTTGGCTCTTCGGATATGGACATGAAAATGATTCTTATCGGCAATGGATTCAGCATTGATTTCCCGCGTGAGTGTTATAAGGAGTTAGCTAAATATTCCGAGGCCATACCTAAAAGCGAAATTGATAAACGTTTGGATTTTCGCGATGTGCTCACCTTTACCATTGACCCCGAGGATGCCAAAGATTTTGATGATGCCATTTCGGTGAGAACACTCGATAACGGAAACTACGAAGTGGGCGTTCACATTGCCGATGTTTCGTACTTTGTACGCGAAGGTTCTGCTTTGGATAAAGAAGCGGAGAGACGTGCTACTTCGGTTTATCTGCCCGACCGTGTTTGCCCCATGTTGCCTGAAAAGCTTTCGAATATTCTTTGTTCGCTTCGCCCGAACGAAGACCGCCTTACTTTCGCTTCCATCTTCGAATTCGATCAGAAATTCGAATTACAACATTTTACTATTGGACGAACGGTTATTCATTCCAAACGAAGATTTACTTATGAGCAGGCGCAGGAAGTAATTGAAACCGGCAAAGGCGACCATGCCGAAGAACTATTGCTGCTCAATCGCATGTCGAAGCATTTCCGCGAAAAGCGCATGAAGAAAGGCGCCATTGCTTTTGAAAAGGAAGAAGTGAAATTTAAATTAGATGATAAGGGCAAACCAATCGGCATTATGCTCAAAGTGCGCAAGGATGCCCACTTGTTGGTAGAAGATTTCATGTTGCTGGCCAACGAAACCGTAGCCCGCTTTGGTGCCAAGCCTGATAAGGAAAAGAAAGCCTTGCCTTTCGTGTATCGCATTCACGATAACCCCGACCCTGTTAAGCTGGAAACTTTCAGTGCGGTGGCAGCACGCTTTGGGTACGATATACATTTTAAAGACCCGAAAGATGCGGCTCCCATTTTCAACAGTTTGTTGAAGACCATTATCGGAAAGCCAGAACAGAATGTATTGGAGACACTTGCTATACGTAGCATGGCAAAGGCCGCTTACACCACTGCCAACATTGGTCACTATGGTTTGGCGATGGAATATTACACCCACTTCACTTCGCCTATCCGCAGGTATCCCGATGTGCTGGTGCACCGCCTGCTCGAAGGCATATTGACGAAGAGCGATAAGATTATTACTAAAGTGGAACTGGAAGCGCGTTGCAAAAACAGTTCGTTGATGGAGCGCAAAGCTATGGATGCCGAACGCGAAGCCATTAAGTATAAACAGATAGAATTTCTTGAAGATAAAATAGGAGAGGAGTTTGACGGAATTATTACGGGTGTTATTCAGCGCGGTGTATTTGTGGAGATGAAAGCCAACAAGTGCGAAGGCATGGTGAGCACCGAACTGTTGGGCGATGAAGATTTTGTGTATGAAGATAAGATGGTGCGGCTGGTTGGCTCTAAAACAGGAATGAAGTACCAGTTAGGCGATGCCATAAAAGTAAAAGTGCTTTCTGCAGATATTATCCTTCGAAGAATTGATTTGGGCCTTGCAGGCGAAGATGCTTCAGCAAAACCGGTTCGCCATAAACCCGCCTTTCATACTTTCCCGAAAAAGAGCAAGAAGTTTCACAGGTAAGCGCTACTATATTCATATTCGAGCTCTTCCAAAAGCTATTCTTTCAGATTTTTTTCATCCTTTATTCAAAATACTGCTAATAACGAGTGCCTCCGAACATATTCCCAAGGCACTGTACTTAGCAGCAGGTAGGCGCCAACATGTGGGCGGGGTACTGTACCCGGTACCGGATAGCCGCGAACATGTTGGCAGGTATAAGGTACTTAGTAACAGGGGCTGCGAACATGTTCGCAAGGTGCTGTACTCAGTACGCGGCATCCGCCAACATGTTGGTGAGCAGATGTTCTTAACAGCAGAATGCGCTCAAACATGTTCGCAGGGAGTTGTGCTCAATAACAGGCGTCCACCAACATGTTGGCAAGGCTCTGAGCTAACTAACAGGTCTCTCCGAGCATGTTGGCGGGCCTCTGTACTCCACAGCATGGGCCTGCGAACATCCATTTCTACTAATTTTAACAAAAAAATGGTCCTAAAATAAGGGCAAAGCATATTCATTGTAACACGCAGGAACCTCCTGACATTGTCTCACTCCTCCTCCTTCCTCACCAGTCATCACTCGCCACTTACCACACCCCACTCACTTTCTTATATTAGCGCCCGCTATGTTCGAACTTATCAAAGAATTTCCCGCGCAGTTGCTGGCTGCTATCAACATCGGGCAGAATACTTCGCTCAAAACTAAATTCACTTTACCCATCCGGAATGTGGTGGTTTCGGGTTTGGGTGGCTCAGGAATTGGAGGCAACTTTCTGTCGGAACTGCTGCGCGAAGAACTCACCATTCCGGTTGTTGTAAACAAGAGTTACTTTCTTCCTGCGTTTGTAGATTCTTCCACGCTGCTTATACTATCTTCTTATTCCGGCAATACCGAAGAAACCATTAGCTGTGCAGAGCAGGCTGTAGAAAAAGGGCTGCAACCAATTATCGTTACCTCAGGCGGCAAACTTGAAGAAATTGCCCTGAAGCACAAGCTTGATTTAATTAAAATACCTGCGGGCTTTCCGCCCCGCGCCTGCCTGGCCTATTCGGCCACCCAGTTATTTTTCATACTCAAGCATTACGGCTTAATCAGCGATGCCTTTATAGCTGCTTTCACCCGCAGCGCAGCTTTTCTGGAAGGGGAACAAAAAGCAATAATGGCCGATGCCGAATTGCTTGCCGCCAAACTGCTGAAGAAGGTAATTATTGTTTACACCGAAGATAAATACGAAAGCACTGCGCTTAGACTTAAGCAGCAAATTAATGAGAATTCGAAATTACATTGCTGGCATAATGTAATACCCGAAATGAACCACAATGAACTGGTAGGTTGGCGCGAACCGAACGAAGCACTGGCGGTTCTTATCCTGCGTTCATGCGATGAGTATAGCCGCAATACCAGCCGCATTCTTTTCGAAAAAGATGTGATAGAAAAAATTTCGGATAATGTTTATGAGATAGATGCTAAAGGGGGCGATACTTTCGAGCGCCACTTCTTCCTCATTCACTTTGGCGACTGGCTTTCTTTTTACCTGGCCACACAGCAAGGCTATGATCCTTCAGAAATAAATGTGCTGCTTAAATTAAAGAGCCACATGAGTTCGATTAAATAGAGCGGTGCTAAGGTGTTAAAGTACTAAAGTGGCTAAGTATCACTGCCTGTTACCTTTACACTTCAAAACCCTAAACATCCAAACGCCTTAACATCCCAACCAGTTATGAAGATAGAAGATGAAGACCTCGCTACCACCGAAAGCGAACCGAGCGATGAACTGATAGAGCAGGTAAGCCTTACAATTGATAAAGGACAGGCCGCTGTTCGTATTGATAAATTTTTGCAAACCCATATTGGCAATAACGTAAGCCGTACCAAAATTCAAACGGCAGCCGAGGCAGGAAATATTATTGTAAACGGAAAGCCCGTTAAATCGAATTACAAAATTCGCCCGTCCGATCAGATACTGCTGCTTATGCCCAAGCATCAGGAGAATTATGATCTCGTTCCTGAAAATATTCCGCTGGATATTGTGTATGAAGATGAGGAAGTGCTCGTCATCAACAAATCACCTGATATTGTAGTGCATCCGGGTCTTGGAAATCATCGGGGCACTTTGATTAATGCGGTACTGGGGCATTTTCAGAATCTTCCAAAAGGCAAGGAGGATTTTCGTCCGGGTTTAGTACATCGTTTAGATAAAGGCACCAGCGGCTTAATTGTATTGGCTAAAACCGACCAGGCTCTGGCCCATCTTGCCAAGCAGTTTTTTGATAGAAAGACCAAGCGTAAATACATGGCTCTTGTTTGGGGCGATGTGAAAGAAGAAGAAGGTACCATCAATGTAAACATGGGCCGCGATACACGCGAACGGATGCAGATGCAGGTTTTTCCAGAAGGCGATAAAGGCAAGCATGCCATTACACATTACAAGGTTCTGGAACGTTTAAACTATGTAACACTGGTTGAATGTAGGTTGGAAACCGGGCGCACACATCAGATTCGTGTTCACATGAAGTATATAGGGCACACTCTTTTCAACGATGTACGCTACGAAGGCAACCGTATTCTTAAAGGAACTGTTTACAGCAAATACAAACAGTTTATCGATAACTGTTTTGATATTATGCCCCGTCAGGCTTTACACGCAGCCACTCTTGGTTTTATTCATCCTTCTACAGGTAAAGAAATGTTCTTCGAATCCCCGCTTCCTCCCGAGTTTCAGCAAGTACTGGAGAAGTGGAGAAAGTACTGGACCAATCCCAACACAGTAACAGAGTAGATTGTGTATTTAGTTTGTTTGGTATCCCTGCCGCCAATGAAATTGGGAGATGCTAAAAGTTATTCCTTGTAAAAAAGGCAGAACATTCTGGCTGCAACAACCGTAATACAAGGCAACCTAAAACAATACAATCAACCATGGCAGCTCAGGAAGCACAGGAGTATTATTACTCGAAAGGAAAAGATGATTACATGAACGGATTCTACGAGCAGCCATTCCCAAGTCCGATGCTCATTGAATTAGATGAATTCGAAATGTTATGCAACAAATCCTATAAAAGAGGATATGGGGCGGGAATGGAAGTATAGAAACCGCATCATGTAGCTGAGAAAATCCTGCTTTTTTATAAGGCAGGATTTTTTATGTACGCAAACGTACAATAAATTTCCCTGCCCCATCGTTACACATCTAACCTGCAAGTATTATGAAGAAACATTACCTAATCAAAACCCATGCTTATGCAAAGAATAAGATGGCTGGTAGTGTTTTTTATTGCGTTACAGCCCGCAACTAACCTTAATGCTCAATCTAATAGAGCAGAACTTCCGGGCATTGATACACCCTTATACAAAAAGCAAGGAGGAAATCTTTCCGTTGGTTTACGAAATACCATTAGCACTTTCAGCCACGGCAATCCTAAAGAAGCAGTAACCGGGGCAGGCGGACACCTTCGCTTACAATTAGTTAACCGCGTTAATACCGAATGGTATGCGGATATACTTCCCACCAACATCCGCAACAAAGCCAACCGCATGGATTATCACATTGGCTGGAGTGTGATGTATTATCTGATTGACCCACGCGGCTTTAACCGAAAGTTCACACCTTATGTAGTTGCCGGACATTGTTTTGATTACACCCGCATAAAAATTAATGGAGAGAATGGGGAGTCGCGAAAAAGATTGAGCACAGCCGTGCAGGCCGGTATCGGTTGCCACTATAACATTACACCCAAGTTTGATATTTCACTAGCTACACAATACATGCTTCATCTGGGTAAGGAGTTACATGCACATGAAGAAGAGGATGGAAGTATTGCAATAGAAGAACATAAAAACGCAGGCTGGGAAGGACACCTGCTGATAAGTATTAGTGTTAACTATAAATTCCTACAACTATGGAACCCAGAGAAAAGAAGCAGAAAAATGTTCTCCTGAACGAAGAAGAAATTTTCACCCTCAGTCTTGAGGGAATCATATTGTTCACTTTTCTTTTTCTGTTAGTGCTTGATGCCTCCTCACAGAAAATATGGGAAACGCGAAAGGGCTGTATCCGCTCGCAAGGAAACATAGCAGGTGGTTATCTGTTCGCACAAAAGACTCCTTCAGCATACTTAAATGGCGATATGGATTTATTTCTACAGGATCGGGTGGCATTCACCGGATCAGCCTTTTATTCCTTTGCACTGAACAGAAGCAACCAAACAGGGATAAAAGCAAATCATGCTGTCTTCGGAGGATTCAATTATCACTTTCTTAAACCAAGTCGATGGGATCCATACATCGGCTTATCTCCGGGCTTGGGAGTGGTTCAGATTGCTTATAAAGATGGAGATGAGATAAGAGGAACTCCTAACACTCCTGTTCCGTTAGTATCTGCGGCCATCGGATGTAATTATTACATTGGATCTATCTTCCATTTTTTCGTAAAGTTTCAGGGGGTGGCAGGGCAAGTGTTTAGCACACTCCCTGCTCCCAGCCGTTTAGATGAATTAAAGTTCATGGTCGGTTTAGGTTGGAACCTCCGGCTTTGGAAACCGAAGACAAAGGATAAGTGTGAAGACAAAGGATAAGTGTAAGGAATACGGAACAGTGATTTAAACCTAGAAGAGGAGATGCCCTCTATTATACTAATTCGCATAGCAGACATCTACAGCATCCCGACTAGGTTAGAATATTATACTTGCCCTCATTACAATTAGCGGTTCATAATTTAAGCGAAATCATAATTGTGGAAGTACAAGCACATGTGCTTGTACAGTTCTCTTAATGAGAAAGCAGGGTTAATGATTTACTAAAGCGGATTTCTCCCCCTGATTACCCGTAGTAAAACAACTACCACTGCAATAACAAGAAGAATGTGTATGATTCCTCCCGCTTGGAAGCCTAAAAAGCCAATTGCCCAGGCAATTACCAAAATGACAGCTATAATATACAGTAAATTTTCCATGATTTTTGTTTTTAAAGAATTATAAAATGTTTTTAATAAACTACATTAAACAAATCATATTCCAAATAAAGAGAACTTCAGAAAGGGCATTAAATTTCTCGTATCCACTATATCTTTGGGAGAAGAAAGCTTGCTGTAGAAATGTTTGTTTTTTTATGGAATTTATAATCGGGTCATTATTTCACAAACCGTGGTGAAATACCCTCAACCAGGTGCAATACATCAAGTTAACTAGAGGCGCAGTTTTGGAATATCAGTAAGTAAAGATTAATCAATTAATTAAAACTTAGTTTTATGAAAGCGATAAAGGTGACAATAGGTAGCGCACTGCCTTTATTAGCTACATTTTCTTCCGACAACAAAGAATGTACACTTTGTGAAAAGGGCTCAGAGCCCGATGTAAGACTTTGTAAAAATGACTATAGTAATCATAGTCAGTATCGCCAGGCAATAATAGGCAAAGAAACAGCTGGCTTTAGTTGCCATAATTAACGAATTCAATTTCTGTATTCAGGTAATTATATAAAATACGTCTGCTCCAAGCAGAGGTATTTTAGTATTGTAGCAGAAGTAATAATTGTTTTTAGCCTATTATTAGAGGAGAAAAAGTCAATACCCACAATGTGAAATTGCTACACCCAGTTCCCTGTCCCCGCGAATAAGGGCATATTGCTTAGTAGGAATCAGATGCAATAAAAAGGAGGAAGTATTCCCTTTTACAGGAACACCCCTCCCTATTACCCCACCCACGAGGCAATATTTTTAAGACGATTTTTAATACTACACCGTTTACAATGCCGATTTTTGATGGTTAAAAATTTAACTATTAACTATTTCTTTCTCAATGAACATTTTAAAATCAATAAGCTGCTCCTGGCTTTTCTTTATAAATGATCTCTTCATGGTATCACCAAGAAAACCCATGATACCACGAAATTTGAATTCCAAGTTAACAGTATATTTGGTGATATTATTTCCTAAATCTTCGAACCGGTTTTCAGCTATATAGTCTACATCCTTGGTTACGTATTCCCCGCACAATTGGTGGGGCAAATTTCTAACGGTGATAGTTTCGGTTATCTCCATTTTTTTCTCATCGACCATTAATTTCAGCAATGATTTTGACCCTATATGTCTTGTTGGACCATGAATAGGTTCGAAGCTTTCCAATTCCTTTAGCCATTTTTTCATCTGCTCAGGGTCTATGAATAAGTCAACCACTCTCACAATAGGCGCATTAATTTCAATTTGGCTGCTGAATTTCATGAGTGGTTCAAATCTAACCGGCAGAAGATCTTTTGGACTGTTTCTCAGCAATTTGTTTTACATTTTCAAGAGCAGCGCTCCAATTGTATTCAGCATTTTCCTTCGTGCTTTCATCCGGTAGGTTTTCTTGCGTCACAGTTAGTTTCGTGGCCTCATCTTTCTCTTGAAGCTCATAAGTCACATTTATATCAATGTAAACCTGATCATCTGTAGCTGATACTAAAAATCGTAATAATTTATTCCGTTTTGAAGTAAGAACTATTCCCACGTTATCGTAGAATTTACCAGCCCATGAGCTTCTAAATTTGATTGGACTTCCAGGTTCCCAATCTGAATCGGCCTCTGTTCCGAAGAAAAATGTTTTTGTCAATTGGGGTGTGGTCAAAATCTCCCACACTTTCGAAGCCGGGGCATTAATTCCGCAACTTACTTTACTTGTTGTATTACCTTTCATGTGTTTTAAAGTTTTCTATCCTTATAAGCTCTAAAACCAATGCCAAAATTTTACATTCTTTTTCATCAAACAATTTGATTTTTTTTAAGGGGACTAATTTCAAAATCTTTGCGCCTAGTATTGTTTAATCAGGGGGCTATTCTTTCCACTTGAACAATAGCTTGTTCTATTAAATCCTGTTTCTCGTTTTGTAAATAATCTCTAGACTTATTAGGTGCTTTACTTGATATTCTGCTTGATGTTGATCCGACAGAGAGTTAAGTTTTCTGTATCCCACGGCTTTTTACAGAGATTTTTTGCAGGTATAGTTTTGTGCTTCGTATATGTCTATTGCCAAACCATAAGCTGTATTACTTCCATAATCTTTCTCACAAAGTTTTACATCTGGATCGTTTTCCTTGGTACATTTAGTGCATTTGGCGCAAGAAGAAGATCCTAAAATGACTAAGGCTGAAATGGCTGCTAATATCTTTTTCATGCTACTTAATTTATACGATATGAAATAATGCTTCGCTATGCCATTATTATACCAACTGATATATAGACTCTCTCGATAATAAAGAGATGTATTTTGGGAAATAGAATTGGAAATCAAAAAGTGGTATGATTTTCATTGCATTTTAGTAACTAATAATTCAAATCTTGAAGAGTTTCAGAACGGCACTTATTATTGATGATGACTTGGATCTCTGTCTAATGCTGAAAACAGTGCTTAGTGGTTCTATTAATGAGATACAATATGCCCATTCTCTCGAATCGGGGAAAAAAATTCTCAAAGAATTTGAGCCTGATATTATTTTTTTAGACAATAATTTTCCCGACGGTCAGGGATTGGATTTAATAAAGGAGGTCAAGACTTTTTGCCCATCTTCTCATTTAATTTTTATTACTGCTATTGAGAATTCAAAGGGTAAGGCGTTGGAATATGGGGCCGATGCATTCCTTGAAAAGCCGCTTACTTATAGATCTATTGAGACTGCACTCAACCGTGATAAAAGTTTAAAAGCTACTTCTTGATTTTATTTAATTGGCACAGTTCTATAGGGTTAGTAATAAAATAGTTATGGACGGGATTAAGTGTTTCTATTATAGATTTTTACTAGCTTATGCATCATTGATTAAAAGTGATTTAATAAGAACTAACTGCGAAAGCGCTTTGCTTGTACAAGAGGTAAGTCGGCAAGTGAAAAGCTATAGGGCTAATCTCTTTAATTGTTAATGGTGTTTTTAAGTTGGCTGGTTTTTAACTTTACTATGAAGGTAGCGCCATCCCCAGGATTCGAATTAACTTCAATGGTTCCCTCGTGAGCCTGTATAAAGGAATGCGAGGTTGCCAGCCCTAAACCGATTCCATTTTTCTTACCGGTAAAAAAGGGTTGAAATAAATGGGATAGGTCCTCCGTAGAAATCCCTGTTCCATTGTCTTTGACTTTTATGGAAACAATGTTTTCTCCAGCAACTGTTTCTACGAACAGTTTCCCCTTTCCCTCTTCCATTGCTTCCACTGCATTGATAATAATATTTAATAAGGCCATTTGTAATTTCTTGAAATCTCCGGTAATATAAACCGGCTTAGAAATATATTTTTCAGACACATCTACCCCCTTCAATTTAATCCGGTCCATAGCGATCGATAGAACGGAACGCAACAGATGGTGTAAATTAATTTCGTCCTCTTTTTTGTTGATTGGATTGGAGAGATTCATCAAGTCTCCTATCATATCATTTATCCTACTACTATTGCGTTTAATAATGTCTGTTAAGCCTTTGTTTTCTTCCGGAACATCTTTTTCAAGTTGATGGAGAGATAAATTGATATTGGTAAGAGGGTTACGTATTTCATGTGCCAGACTTCGAACCAATCTTTCGGTGGTCTCAATTTTTTCCTTTAGCAATTGCTCCGCAACAGATTTCTTTATGTTGGTATAATCATATAGAATTCCCTGATATTGCCCGATGCCATCCGGGGTGGTGATATGGGAACATGAGGCCAAAAAAATCTTTGGATCGCCTGGTTTTGTTAGGAGGACTATTTCGATATCCTTTTTTGCATCTCCGCTTTTAATGTATTCAATAAAATTTTCAGCTTCATCAGGGTTTTTAAAAAATATTCTGAAAGGCTGATTGCTCAATTCTTCAGGAGTGTACCTCAGCAAGGAATTCATCATGGGATTAAAATTCACCAGCCTGAAATCTTTATCTAATACGAATATTATATCGTTGGATTTATTGAAAATTTCACGATACCTTTTTTCACTTTCGGTTATAGCTGTGAAAGAAGAGTATCGCTGCACCGAATAACGCAAGCTCCTTTCAAGAAGTTCTGAATTTATTTCTGATTTTGTGAGATAATCATAAGCACCCACATTGGCGGCTTCTATATCAATCTGCCTATCTCCTTTACCCGTAAGCAAAATGAACGGCTTATTTATACCTGCTTTCGTACATTCACGAATTAGTTCTATGCCCGTATGAGGCCCCAACAAATAATCAATAAGGTAAATGTCATGGGTGTTTTGAAGAATGGCTTTTAGCCCTTTCTTATAATTCATCTCCGTATCTGCCTTTATTTCAAACGTATCTATTCCCGCTAAATAGTCGCAGATTAAAAACAAATCATCGTCATCATTATCTACTACTAAAACAGATAATCTATCCGGTGGCATCATTTATATCTTATTTTCCTGGGGTTTCATCAATTTCATTTTATTGTAAAGGGTTTTACGATCTATGCCTAGTATCTCTGCAGCTTTCGATTTGTTGAAATTTGCTCTTGAAAGGGCGGCTAAAATCATTTCATGCTCCGCTTCCATGGCAGCTTTCTTCAATTTTGGCTTTGAGAAATCCGAACCTGATTCAGAGAGTGAACCATGTGGCTGCAGAACAGTTTCCGTTTTGTATTGTTGATTATCAGAGTCATTGATATTAAATTCCAGTTGGGCGTGGTTTAATATTTCGAACGGAAGAGACTTGATGCTTACCTTATCGCTATTGCTAATTAGGGCAGCGCGTTTAATAACATTCTTCAATTCACGAATATTTCCATACCACGGATAGCTTAAGAAAATATCCTCAACTTCCGGATCGAATCCCGACAATGTTTTGCCTAATCCGACACAGGTTTCCTGCAAGAAATGATTAGCAAAAAACAAAATATCTTCTTTGCGTTTTCTTAAAGGTGGAACTTCAATGCTAAATTCATTCAAACGATGGTATAAATCCTCTCTGAACTTACCTTTTTGCAATGCCTCTGTTAACCTTTCGTTGCTGGCTACAATGATCCTTACATCAATTTCTGTTTCTTTGTTACCTCCTATTCTGCGCAAAACCTTTTCCTGAATTACACGAAGTAACAAGGTTTGAACTTCATAGGGTAAATTGGCAACTTCATCAAGGAATAATGTTCCGCCATTAGCCATTTCAAAATGACCTATTTTCTGGTTAATGGCTCCAGTAAAAGAACCTTTTTCATGACCGAATAATTCACTGCCAGCCAAGTCCTTTGATATTGCACCGCAGTCCATTGCTACAAATGATTTTTCATTTCGTTTACTTTTATCATGAATCATCCGGGCAACTCCTTCTTTACCGGAACCGCTTTCACCATATATAAGCACGCTATAGTCGGTTGGTGCAACCAGTGAAATTTGATTCTGCATATACTTTGAATGTACAGAATTGCTAAAAAGATAAGGAGTTGTATTCTTTGTTTTTGAAACTTTAGAGGGCGTTTCTGAAAGATTATGGTTAAGGGCCTGACTGATATTTAGCAAAATTTCATCAGGTATAAAAGGCTTGGTGATGTAGTCAAAGGCTCCCATACGGACTATCTTTACTGCTGTCCTTAAATCGGAGTATCCTGTTATGATAATGACAGGAAGAGTTGGATTTTTTTCCTTTATTTTTGATAGTAGGGCAGATCCATCCATATCATCGAGCCTGTAATCACACATCACCAAATCGGGCTTAAATGTGTCAACTAGCTTTTCACCTTGCGCTCCGGTATATGCTGTCTCTACTTCGTAGCCATGCTTGGTTAAAAACCTTTTAAGTAATGCAATAATGTCATGGTCATCGTCAATAACTAATATTCGGCTCATGATAACTGGTTTTAAGGAAAGTAGATAAGAAAAACAACAACTTACACAACTGAGCAAATTTTTCACCAATCATAGCTTGGTAGGGAATTAAAGAAATTATGAGTAATTAACGCCCCGTAAATTTGCAAAAAACAATTTTATTGTTGCAAATATGGGTAAATAGTGCCCCATATAATAGATGTGCTAATTGGAACATTCTTGGTTTATTGTTTTTGAGAATAAAATCCTAAGACATGAATTGGTATGTAAGCGGGAGGTATCCAACGTAGCTTTGTGACTTTTGAGCAATATATCACTAAATGAACCTTCATATTTAAGTCTGCTTACGAACGAAATGCTTTGGAAGGATATGGAAGATGCTGCCGAAGTTGAAGACTATAAAATTGGTATTTATTACCGTGATGAGCTAATAAAGAGGGGCTTATTGAAGGGAAGTGAGCCTTATTCAAAATTCGGAACGCTGTAATTTATTATCCCCAAGTCGTACCTCATTTCAACAAGCTAATCTTAAGAAGCCATGCTTTGGCATAGTTTATTCCCTATCCACAACATATTTGCCTTTAAAACCTTTAAAACAATTTATTATGAAACCGCATATTGGATTATCTGAAAAAACATTAGATGGTGTTACGAAATTGTTATCCGTGGTTTTGGCTAATCAGGTATTGCTCTATACCAAAACACGAAAATTTCACTGGAACGTATCTGGTGAAAGTTTTATGGAACTCCATAAACTCTTTGAAGATCAATACAATCAACTGGAGGAGGCTATTGATGAGGTGGCGGAGCGAATCAATAAACTAGGGCAACCAACTATAGGAACACTTAAGGAATTTGCAGAACTCGCTTCTATAAAGGAATCCCCTGGGAAATATCCTTCATCAACTGAAATGCTGAAGGAGTTGCTAGGGGATCATGAGTCTGCAATAATTCTTTTACGTAAAGACATAGATGAATGTGCAGATAACCTTCACGACACGGGCACTGCTGACTTCTTAACTGAACAGATGAAGACCCATGAAACCATTGCATGGACATTAAGAAGATATCTTAAATAACTATTATCCATGAAATCTAAAAACGTAAAGACTGAGAAAGCAAAGCCGCCATCTTTAGCGGATCGGTTGGATGCTTTTTTTTTTAACGTGGCGGAATTAGCGCTTTTTACTGGACGTTTCTTTAAATCTTTTCTTAAACCTCCTTATGAGTTTTCTCAACTCATGAAACAGTCCTTTATAGTAGGGAATAACTCATTGTCTCTGGTGGGTGTTACTGCATTTATTATCGGATTGGTATTCACCATGCAGTCCAAGCCAACGCTTGCGAGGTTTGGAGCAGAGTCATGGTTACCTGCTATGATAGCAGTATCTATGATCAGGGAGATAGTTCCGGTAATAACCGCTTTAATATGTGCAGGGAAAGTTGGTTCTGGTATTGGGGCGGAGTTGGCTTCCATGAGAGTAACTGAACAGATTGATGCGATGGAAGTGGCAGGAGCAAAGCCCTTTCATTATTTAATTGTGACGCGAATCCTTTCCACTACGCTTATGCTTCCTATTCTGGTAATATTTGCAGATGCTATAGCCTTATTCGGATCCTATGTTGGGGTCAATATTCAGGGGGGCAATACAAGCTTGGTGTTATTCTATACGGATGCCATGCATGCGGTTGATTATATTGATTTACTGCCTGCGTTCATTAAAACATTTTTTTTTGGTTTTGCTATTGGTTTAGTTGGCTGTTACCAAGGTTATAACTCGAATAGTGGAACCGAAGGGGTAGGTAAATCCGCAAATTCATCAGTTGTAATTGCATCCCTGTTGATTTTTATCATTGACCTGATTGCAGTACAGATAACTACTGTTTTTGAAAAATAAACTGCAAATTATGAGAACTTCAGGAGCCAAGACATCGCAGCAAAAGCAGAAAAAAGAAACAGCAAACGCTAATACAAGGGTTACTGAAAAGGATCACTTGAAAAAAGGGAAGCAACAGCCGAAAAAAGAGGGTAAAATCATGGCAAACCATCCACCCAAGCGGAAAAAAGAAGATGCTATTGTAAAGGACCATCCAACCGAGAAAAAGGAAACCTCAAACGAGGACAACGAATCAAAAAAATTTTTAAGCAGAGAGAATCCTAAAGGAGCTAGTGACAGAACTGAAATAGTGGTGGAATTATCACATTTAAAAAAATCCTTCGAGGGTCGCTATGTGTTGAAGGATATTAATCTTCATGTTTTTAAGGGTGAAAACATGGTAGTATTAGGAAAATCAGGTGAGGGCAAGTCTGTGATGATAAAATGCATGATGAGATTGCTGGAACCCGATAGTGGAACGGTGGTTATACTGGGTGAAAATGTGATAAATATGGATGAGGAGCACCTTAATGAAGTTCGAAAAAGGGTGGGATTTCTTTTTCAAAGTGCAGCGCTATACGATTCAATGACAGTTCGGGAAAATCTTGAATTCCCATTGCGGGATTTGAAGAAAACACAACAAGAGGTTGATAGATTGGTGGAAGAGGTGCTTGATAGTGTAGGCCTGCTCGATGCCATTGAAAAAATGCCTTCGGAGCTTTCAGGAGGAATGCGTAAGAGGATAGGGCTTGCTCGCACTTTAATTCTAGAACCCGAGATTATACTCTACGATGAACCCACTGCAGGTTTAGATCCAGTAACAGCCAAGGAGATATGTGAACTGATTGTTACAGTACAGAAAAAGTATAAAGCCTCAGCTATTATCATTACGCACGACCTTGAATGCGCTAGAATTTGCGCTAATAGAATGGTAGTATTAAAAGACGGGGAATGCACTAACGAAGGAACTTTTGAAGAACTTGAAAAGTCAAACAATCAATTTGTAAAAGCATTTTTCAATCATAATTAAATATGCTACCATGAAAAAGGACGCAGGCAAGAAAATACGATTGGGCATTTTTGTAACACTGGGACTGGTGATGTTTCTAGGGGTAGTTTATTACATAGGGCAGCGAGAACGTCTCTTTGGAGGAACTATTTTAATAAGTGGGGTTTTTACAAATGTAAATGGTTTGCAGGAAGGGCATAGCATTCGATATACAGGTATTAATATAGGTACTGTAAAGGAGGTTCAGCTTATTACAGATACCAGCGCCAATGTGGTAATGAAGATAGATAAGAACGCTAAAAAATTTATTAAGAAGGATGCTACGGCTGTTATAGGCTCCGAAGGGCTAATGGGTAATAAAGTAATAAATATAATTCCTGGTACCTCGGGAGCCGCAGAGATAAAAGACAAGGATGTAATAGGAACTATAACAGCAGCGGATATGGACCAAGTGATGGTTAAAGTTAATCGCATCGCTGATGATATTTCGGCTATTGTGGGGAATGTACGCAGTGGCAACGGTACTATAGGTAAATTGTTTATGGATACAGCCTTTGCCTCGAATGTTGATCAAACCATTTCCGGTGCAAAAAAGGCAGTGAAGGGAGTTGACCAAACCATGAAGGCGGCTCAAAATAATTTTCTTTTGAAACCATATTTCAAGAAAAAAGAAAGAGAGAAGGAAAAGAAAGCAGAAGATGCTCAAGAAAAACAAAAGACTGAATCAGATAAATGAAAGAAGTATCAAAAACCTCAGTATGGTTTAGTCGATTGGCAACTAAACTTACCCGTTTATCCGGAAGTCCCTGGGCTTTTGTTATGGTTTTTATTATCGTTTTTATTTGGGTAGTAACAGGTCCTGTTTTTCATTTTTCCGACACCTGGCAGTTGGTTATAAATACAGGTACTACTATCATCACCTTTTTAATGGTGTTTATTATTCAACAATCGCAAAACAGAGATACTGCCGCACTCCAATTAAAACTAAATGAACTGATTGCCTGTGACAAATCTGCAAGTAACAGGCTAATTGAAATTGAAGATCTTACTCCTGAAGAACTGGAAGTGTTGAAACGATTTTATGTGAAACTTGCTGCGTTGTCGAAGAAAGAAAAGGATTTACATACTTCCCATTCTATTGATGAGGCCGAAGAGTTCCATTCTCAGAAGCATAAATAGATAATCATGCCTTGAAAAGAAAATTTGCTCCCTCCTAATCCTAATAGGAGAAGAGCAAATTAATCTTGCCTGAAAATAATGTGGGCAGACCTGTTATATTTTCTTGAAGATGGTTATTCCCAAAACGAGCATAATTAACCACACGACTAAAAATATAAAGAACAACACCTTGGCTATGCCTGCTGCAGCTGATTCAACCCCGGTAAATCCGAAAATACCAGCTACAACGGCTACAATAAGAAAAATGAACGACCACTTTAACATAACAACAGTTTTAGTGAACAATGAATCTAATAAGGAAAAATACATGCCAACGGGTAGTGCATCTTCTGAAGGGAAATGTTCTTTCAACCTCCCCAATACGGGAAATAAATCAACAAAAAATAGTGTCTTCAACTGGCATTAAAAATGCATTTTGATTATCGGTTTTCTTTTGTTCATTAAAATTAAAAGACATGAAAACGATAAAATATTTTATAATGCTTACCTTACTTTACACGACCAGCGGTTTAATGCTTAATGCACAGGAAACAAGGTCTGAAACAACTTCTAAAGGAAGAGAAGGATGGAATCAGGGGCGCGCAGCAATCTTTTCGGTTGGTGTGGGCGGTACTCGGCCTATTGCAGTTGGTCGTAGCTATGCTTTTCTGCTTTATCCTGGGGCATCTATTAATTTCTCGGGAGAATTTCGAGTACACCGCTTTGTAGGTTTCGGCTTTCAAACCGGTATTAATACCTATTTCGAGCGCGGAAGGGTAATAAGGTATTACCCCGATCGTGCGGTAGTGTCTTCTTGGCGAACATCAATAGGAATACCGTTAGCACTTAAAGTAAATGTACACATACTCGAAGCTGCAAACAATAGGCATGCTGACTATTTAGACGTTTATGCCGGCTTAAACGTGGGTGGCGGACCAGCCTTTACACTCGACCCTACAGGATACACGTTTGGTTTTATTCATGCAGGGCCGCAGGTGGGTATCAGGTACTGGCCAAGCAGGAGTATAGCTGTGTTCGGTGAAGTAGGCTGGGGAGCCACCTTTGCTAATATAGGCTTGACCTTTTAATTGAATTAGTTTGTAAAGCAATAAATGCAATTTGCTTAATACATTAGTGCGTTTGCATAACTGTGGAACGCACTATTGTTTTTTAGGCCCAGCCACATATGTAACAAACCCCTTTCCTAATGTTTACCAGTGTAGAAGTTAAATTTCCATGTAAGAATGTGGGTTCTAGGGATTTTGTGGAGGCACGGTTACTAAAAACGTGGTTTGCAAAAGCGTTGAACGTATGTTTCTGTTCTAAGTGATACGTTTAAACAAGGTAAAATCAACATTTTGTTCCAAAATGGGGTCTGCACTAATTTGTACAGGACGTTTTCATTCGAACACAACTATTCACTAATTTGTAAAGATATTTTCGTTTGAGTATGGAATATCCACCGAATTGTAAAGGGCGTTTTTAATCTAATACTTAGTATAGCCGGATTTAGAAAAAGCGAATTCATTTCAGAAAATGATTTACCGGGCTTTGGTAAGATAGTTTAGCCACCTTGCGTCTACCTCGTCAACTTCCCCTAGTGTGCTGCACTGCATTTCTTCAAGCAATCATCTTCCACATGAGAAGCCACCCACGAAAAAGACATTTTTCTTATTGCAGCACTTTCCTCAATCGGGCTACAGGTGTATTTAACTGTTCCCTATATTTAGCCACAGTCCTTCGGGCTACGTTGTACCCCAATTGATTCATGATTTCTGTCAAACGCTGATCACTAATGGGATTGCTTTTCTCTTCCGTATTAATTAAATCGGTAAGAATTTTCTTTACCTCTTTGGTAGAAACCTCTTCTCCGGTATCGGTGCTCAGCTTTTCGCTAAAAAAGAACTTGAGCGAAATAGTACCATACTCGGTTTGCACATATTTACTATTGGTTACCCTCGATACTGTTGAAATATCCAAACCTGTGTGGGCGGCAATATCTTTTAAAACCATTGGTTTAAGCTGCATTTCATCACCGGTGGATAAATACGGGTATTGAATATTCAAAATACAGTTCATAACCTTGAGCATGGTGTGATAACGTGATTGAATGGCATCAATAAACCATTTAGCTGAATCTATTTTTTGTTTAAGAAAAAGAATAGCCTCTTTCTGGTCTTTTGATTTTACTGATGATTTTTTATACGTACTCACCATTTCTTTAAAATGATTGCTAATGCGCAACTCAGGAGCATTTGCAGCGGTGAGTGATATTGTCAGTTCGCCATTGTCATTGGTTAATATAAAATCAGGTATCACACTCATGGCTGTTTCGGAAGTGTAGAAAGTGCCTCCGGGCTTAGGGTTAAGCCGCGTTATTTCGCTCAAAACATTTTTTAACTTAGTTGAATTGATATCAAAGATTTCTTCGAGCTTAGTGTAATGTTTTTTGGCAAACAGGTCAAAATGGTTTTCCAGAATGCGAATGGCAATTTCGGTGTGAATACAGGGATTTTCTTTTCGCCTGAGTTGCAGTAGCAGGCACTCCTGAAGCGAACGGGCACCGACTCCTGCAGGATCGAGCATTTGTAACTTACCCAGTACAAACAAAAGTTCCTGTTCATCGGTAAAAAGATTTTGTCGGAAAGAAAGGTCATCTACAATCTCGTCCAAAGATCTCCTTAGATAACCGTCATCATCTAAACTGCCTATCAAGAAAAGGGCAAGTTGGCTATGCCGCCCTTCCAATCCCGTTTCCATCATCTGAGATTCTAGATACTCACGAAATGTTGAAGCAACCGCTACCGGAATTGTTTTTTTCTCGTCATCCGGGTCATAAAATGAACTCGGGTCCGATATCTTGTATTCAGCTACTCCTTCATCGTCTTCATCATAATACTCGCTCATATCCAGCTCCTCCTCAGGCTTAATTTCCTCTGGGACAGGTTCGTCATCGGTTTTTTCTTCACCTCCGGCTCCTTCATTTTCGGGTTCTTGGATAAGTTCCGCCTCGTTGTTATTGTTTTCCAACTCATCATCAGCGACACTTTCCTCTAAAGCAGGATTATTTTCCAGTTCTTCTTTAATACGTTGCTCTAAATTGGCCGCTGGTACTTGCAGCAGTTTCATTAACTGAATTTGCTGGGGCGAAAATTTTAGGTGTTGGCCCAAACCTAGTTTTTGATGTTGCATAATCGCCCCAGATCCAAGAAATACGCCAACTATTTTTCATAGTAATGATTTGAGTTTGTTAATTGAATGAAAATAAAAAGGGAGAAAGGAATTCCCCTTTATGGGGCGTGGCAGAGCGACATTGCTGTTTGGTATTATCTCAAAGGTTTTGGCTCTTTAACTTTCATTTGGTTAAACGCATTTTCCTTTTTGTTAACCCTTCCGTTACTTTGCTTGCTTATGAAAAAAGTAGGAATTATTCTCATTCTCACCCACCTGATGTTTACGATTTACGCTCAAACAATCCTTCCGTTGGCTAATGGTACCTATGAAGGTGATTGTGCTGATGGCGAATTAAACGGATATGGTAAGGCCATTTTGAACGATGGCTCCGTTTATAGTGGCAGCTGGAAAAATAATAAGCGCCATGGTTTAGGGCGTGCAGTGTTTAAAGATGGCTCTGTTTACAATGGGTATTGGTCGAATGACCGAAGAGTGGGTCACGGTACCTACGATTTCGCCAATGGCGATAAATATGTAGGCGTCTTTACACACGATGAAATTACGGGTTTCGGAACTTACTATTATATTAATGGCAACAAATACTCCGGAGAGTTTATCAACGGAGACATGATGGGAGTAGGGGTGATGAATTATGCCAATGGGGACCGTTATGAAGGGAATTGTGTAAATGGTAAAAAAACGGGTGTCGGGCTGTATTATTATCAAAATGGGAACATTTATGAAGGAGCATTCATCCTGGATAAAAAGGAGGGTTTTGGAAAAATGATCATGGCTACCGGAGATTTATACATGGGCGATTTCAAAAATAATTCGCGGACCGGAAATGGAACGTTCATTTGGGCGAATGGAGACCGTTACCAAGGCGATTTCCTACAAGGCAAAATGCATGGTTTTGGAATTTTTACATGGCAAAGTGGCGAACGCTATGAAGGCACATGGCGTAATAACATGCGGCATGGGGAAGGAGTTTTGCATTCAAAAGAAGGGGACGAGATAGCAATGCTCTTTGAGAATGGCTTAAAGCTTAGCCATTCTGTGCAGTAAATAATGTCTCATGTTGTATACCCCTCACCCTTTAATTAGAGAGCATTAATTTCTACGGCATTTATTTCTCCCACGCAATATTGTAGGAGCTAAAAGGGGTATTTAGTACCTAAAACGGGCAAATGTTTGGTGGCATAATGCTTGCGTTTTTTGCATTCAAAATCTTATATTATGAATGCAATGAAATATATCATACTGAGTTTGGTTTTTACAGTTATAAATCTGTCAGCACAGGCGGGAAATCCTGTTTGGGAAACAAAAATTAAAGCTCCCCGAGCAAATACTTTAAATAAGATCCCTGCTAATTTTTCAGTGCCCGTTGCGGAAGAAAAAAAAGGATTTGATAAGTGTAAAGTGTATAGGAATAAACAGGTGGCGGGTTTTGTTTTGCTTCCTGTAAGTCTGGGTATGATGGCCGGAGGTACCTACTTGATATATACAGGAGCTAAAAATATAGTGAATAGAACCAATATAGGTTTTAGCGGTGTAAGCACGGAAGTAAGTAAAGAAGATAAGCTGATGATTGGGGTGGGTGCAGGCTTAGGGTTTGTGGGTGCAGTACTTTTTCCAACAAGTTTGATACTGGGTATCAAAGGGGGGACAAATTATAACCGCGATTGTCGTGGTGGTTCGGGTACCGGTAGTACTTTACATATTCGCCCCACTGGAAATGGAATAAACATGGCTCTAAAATTTTAATGGTTATGCTTAAGAAAACATCTAAACTCATAAAAGCATCTGTGGCCCTGACGTACAGTATTCCTACAGAGAGTTCTCTCAGAAAACGAAAAGGTTCTCAAACCTCTATGAATTTTCCTGAGGCGCGTGTTCAGGCTTGGGAGCCATTCAATAATTCGGAATTAGGTATTGAAGGTGAAAGGGTTATTGAGACTTGTGATTTAAATGTTGAGGATTTTATCCCCAGTTTGTCTCAGGCCGAGGTCTTTTATTACTTCCAAACAAGGAATCTCTAAGGATTCAACATTGAATCCTAAGGCAGCTATAGAATTGTAACTTTCAATGACTAGTTCAATATTACTTCCACGATGATTTGTAGGTTATCTGGGGAATTATAAAAAACGAGGTTGCTATTGTACATCGCTTTCCCAACGGAAGCATCCGGGAAATTAAATCCCATTATTTGGTTAGTCGGGTTTATTCAGAACAAATTTGCTAAGCGGGGGCTTTTCGAAGTTCTCATTGGTCAACATGATAAGCGCTTTATTGATTATGGCTGGAAAATGATCAAAGTTGAAAGGCTTTATGATATACAGTTGAGCACCATTATTAAATGTATCCTGCACTGATTTTTCATCGCCTGAAGTTGAACAAATAACCACACAAATAGATTCCAGTTTCTCTGTGTTTTTAATATTTGTAAGACAATCGAAGCCACTTATTTTGGGCATGTTAAGATCCAGGAAGATAACACTCGGCAATTCCACTTCCGCTGAAAGATAATTTAATAACTGCTCACCGCTTGATAGGCTTATCAAGCGCGTGGATATGGGTACGCAACTTAAAGCTTCTCCAAAAAGAAGACGATCCCCGTCATCATCATCGGCATGAAGAATTAAAAGCGGACTTTGATTCATAAAGTAAATATCTTACAAAGATCCTATACTCAAATTAATTGCCATATTAACTTTACAAGGAAACGTTTGTATCAGTTATAATTTTACGGTAGGTATGTTTATTTCTTTCGATTCCTGCTTGATAATGAAAACGGCATTGTCATAAGGCACTATTCCGCTTCCGTAACTTACTGTGTAGATTTTTGTAAATTCTGCTCCCAGGAAGAGAATGTTTGAAGAGTAGTAAACCCACAATAGTATTATGACTAAGCTGGCTGCAGCTCCATATGTAACACTCACACGAGAGTTGGTTAAATAGATGCTAATCAGATACTTCCCGATAAGAAAGAGAACCGAAGTAAAACAGGCTCCAACCAATGCATCGCGCCACTTGATTACAGCATCGGGCAACACTTTAAAAATAGTTGCAAACAAGCAAGTGACAACTACAAAGATGACAGCCCAATTGAGAATATGGAAAATATAAACACTGGTGTTTGCAAAATAGAGTGAGAGTCTGTCGCTGAGTAAATCAAGAAAGGCATTTATTATCAGCGATATCAGGAGGATAAACCCCAAACTGATTACCAGTGAAAATGATAGTAATCGGTTGCTTAGGTATTTCAACCACCCTTTTTTTGGTTTAGCTTTTATATCCCATATATAATTGACTGAGTATTGGATTTCGGTAAATACTCCAGTGGCGCCAATAAGCAGGATGATTGCACCGATAACAGCACCCACTGAACCTCTATCTGTGATTTGAACATTTTTTATTATTTCTTGTATCTGAATAGCAGCGCCTTCCCCTACTAGTCCGTTTATCTGACCGTAAATTTTGCCTTGAACAGCCTCAGTTCCGTAGAAAGTACCCGCAAGCGAAATCATAATGATAAGCACTGGCGCTATAGCAAAAAGGGTGTAAAAGGAAAGGGAGGCGCTTAATTGAATTGTATTGTCGTTAACGAATTCTGAAAGTGAACCTCTTAACACTATGTAGAAACCGTTAATAAATTTTTTAGGTGCCTCCAACATATAGCCGATTACTCTTTCGTATTTTATGATTCATCCTTCGTAGTTCGAACTAATCCAATTCCGGATATAAAAAATAAGAGTCCCATTATTCCACAAATGATAAGAGCTTTTATATCTCTTGTACCGCCCGAAGTATTGATGAATAGGATGGATGCATACACCAGCCCTCCAACTCCAAGTAAAGTAAGTATTGCTCCAAAGATTCTTTTGAGATTCATGATTTTGATTTTTTAAGTGAATGTCACGTTTTACTTTCTGGAAGCTTGCCATAGAACAAGACCTCCTGCTCCCATCAACACAATGCCAAGAATAGGTGACCATGAAAAACTGTGCGGCTTTTCCTTGGTTATTTCAATCTTTCCAATGTCAACAACTTTCTCTTTAGTGAAAAAGGTATATCCGGTAAACACTGTCAACCCTAAACCTAACACCAATAATATTATTCCTACGGCTTTCATAAAATATATTTTAAGATGAATGCAAATTTTAATCTAATATGTTAACACAAAGTTGATGCCGTTTCTTTTGTAATTCGATTTTAGAAAGGAATTAAAAGAAATCCTTTTTCTCTCGCTGAAGTCCGTTATCAATTTTTCTATGTTTCATAAGTGTTCCTAAAACAGCTCCATACAAGAGGCACGCTAACATAAAGCCGAAAATCATCATGGCCATATTTTCTTTCATTCGTGAGTCCAGATGGCCTAATAGATTAATAAGCGTGAAAATAATTTCAGAAAATACGAAAACTATAATGCCATAGAGCGCTCCGCGAAAGGTATTGTTTATCACCGGTAGCCACCCGTTGAAAATAAGCGCATAAAGCAAAGCGAACACGGCTCCTATAATGAAATGTATGATCCAACCCAATACCTCACTGTCCCCAAACATTGCTCCTATTAATTCCCCGACATTCATTTTTGGAAATCCCACAAAAGGAGCGAGGAGCATAAAAATTGTCATTACCGTGGTAGCTGCCACACCCATTCCCATAATTTTTAAGTATCTCATAATTTATCTTTTTTATATTCTTCTTAAAAATTGTACCAAACAGACCTACAGGCATAAAAAAAGCGGAGTTAACTGAATAACTCCGCCTACTTTAAAAGGAAATGAATCCTTTCTTAGTTAGTTTTAACTCCAATCATTCTAACGTTGATCCCGACTTTCGTTTTCTTCAGACTCATCACGTTCATCAGTTTCCGATTCATTATCAGGGCGTTCAGATTTTTCGCCTTGGTACTTGTTATAGTTCTCCTGACGCTCATTCTGTTGGTCCTGTTCCCCTGCTCTGCCTTTTCCGGATCTTTGTGCAGAATCAGATGATCTTTCAAAATCGTTTTGTTGACCTTTTCCCTGCATGTCTTGCCTTTCCTCATTTGGCTGCCGCGACTCTCTGTTTTGAGCATCCGGCTGCTGAGAACCTTGCTGTTGTTTTGAATCTTTTTCGCGATCCTGCTTTTGCTGATCTTTT
>JAZKEP010000023.1:0-17040 GCA_040387015.1 Bacteroidota bacterium | reverse complement strand
AAGTTCCCGCTCTTTCCACCTTAAAACATCAGGAGCTTGCCGCCTCGCGCCTGCTGCGCAGCATCGAAAAATTTATAGCGCAGGAACAGTGGCAGAAAAACGAGCCCGAAATGAAGCGTTATCAATTAGCAGGCTTTAAAGCGCTGGACTTAAGCCATGAATTTGATAAAGGGCTTGCAAAAGAAATGAAGCAGCTGGAAGAATCGGGCGAACAGAATATTGATACCTTCTTTGAAAAGCATTTGCTGACAGAACTTTCGTTGAGCGGGTTTAAGGTGCGGCTGAACCGCAACAGCCGGAATGATATTATGCCTATTGTGAAAACCCTCGATGAATTTTATGCGCTTAAAAAGCTGCGCTATCTGTGCGAGGCTATTAACCGCAAACAGTTTTTGGGCACCGCCACCACGCATGAAGAACAACACCTGCTTTCGCTGCTTAAAATTCTGGAACCTTATACCACGCCCGCATATCCTTATCTGTTTGTGAATGTGTACCGCATGCTGTCAGCCGAAACGTATCAGGACAGCAACCTCTACTACCTCCTGATTAAGCAATATGCCTCGCGCCAAACCGAAATAACCGATACGCTGCGCGAAGTGCAGGGCTATGCCATTAATCAATGCTTGCTTTGGAACGGCAAAGGATACCCCGAAGCGGGCGATGAATATTTGTGGTGGATTGAATGGCGGCAGCAACATCAGTTGCTGTTCGAAAATGCTACGGCTACCAACCCGCAGGGAAACCTGATGCCGGTTACGTTTCGCAACATCATCAGCATTGCTGTTATCAATGATAAAAAGCCGGCATGGATAGAACAGGCCATCGAAAAGTATGCGCCCCATTTGCCCCCGGAATACAGCGAAACGTATGTTGCTTTTGCGCAAGGGCTGCACCATTACGCGCTCGGGCAGCATAAAAAAGCGCTGCGGTTTTTGCTGATGGCGCAGGCCAAAGAAGATGCCGTGTTCAACAGCACCATCAGGCGCTGGTATTGGCTCTGCCTGTATGAGCTGGACCCCGGTGACATAGATGCGCTGCACAATCACCTCCTGGCTTTCGAAAAATCTGCAGCGCAATAAAAAAGAGTTGCAGCACCTGTCGGGCAGCTTCGAGCTGTTTATTGCTTACGGTATGAAGTTGCTGAAATCAATAAGCGGAGAAATAGCCGACAATTATTTGAACCAATTGCAATACGAAGAGCACTTTCCGGGCAAGCCCTGGTTGCTAAAAGTTTTTAGTGCAAAAAACAGAACCCCTGCGCAGGGCGCAGGAGTTCTGTTGCATTAAGGTTGCTTAACCAACTGTAAAACTTTCGGTATAGCTGGTTAGCGTGGTAGTAACCTTGGCCACATAAAAACCTCCCGGCAACTCAGTGATGCCTATATAGCAACTGAAATTAGGGCTATAGGTTTTTTGTTTTACCAAATTGCCGTTCAGGTCAAAAATCTGTATCAGTGTAATGCCCCCGGTGTTATCATCGGACGTAGCCCGTAACACAGCACCTTCCATCCACACATCTACAATTCGTTTAGTAAAAAATTCCTTCGCTGTTATTTTTTTTACAGGCAACAGCAGCCCCATGCCCAGCAGGCACACGATTAGAATCCGTTTCATTTTTTTGGTTTTAACCCCGCGGTGAGCAGGGCGGTTATGAAATCGGCTTCTTCGAACCAGGCAGGCGCGCTTGCGATTTGTGTCTAGACAGTACGGGTGGAAGAATCCATTGCAAGGGTATGGCTACGCAGAGTAGTGTGCAACGACAGATTTTTTCGATTCCTACATAATCCGGAGTTGTTTTTCAGCGTTTTTGGGAACGATAAAAATTACAGAACATTCACGGGCAGGGCATTTGAGGGGGTAGCAGGGAACGGGCGTTTTTTACTAAAAACGCGGCAAAAAAATTTGGGGAAAGGGACATTCGCTATCGGTGGGTGAAGACACCCACCGTTAAGGAAAAGCAATAATACCTTGCGCTATCGGTGGGTGTCTTCACCCACCGAAACTTTCAGTCGTTACTTCTAAAGTGTTTTACAATACCAAACTCATCTTTATCGGATATATAAAAAGCAGCACTGCTCCACCTGTATTCTTCTGGGTAATTACATAAATGCCACTTGCCGTTAAGCGGGTTGTTGTGTATATATTCCATCTTCTGCAATAGTATATTTTCCGTTGAAAGAGATATAGCAAGCGGGTCGCGTTGCCAAAACTTATATTTCCTGTCGCGTTTGTTTACCTCAAAGTCAGTAAGTATTTCAGGATGTGCTTGTTGCAGATACTGCTTAAACTTATGGGCAGTGTATTTTGCAAAACTACCTGCCGGTGTCTCTTTACCATTATCGCCAAGCATGTTCCAGAGCAGATGTATATGGTTAGGCATAATTACATACGCATATATTTCTATCATCTTTTCTTTAGTAAGATATTGCCATGACTCTATTATTATTCTTTTGAGATTATCATCCTTCAGCAGCGGCAGACGGTTATGAATGCTTATGGTGTAGAAATAAGCATAGTTTTTATCCATGTAACTTTGCCTGCTATGGAATTGGCTCATTGTGTGAAACTATATCATATTTCGGTGGGTGAAGACACCCACCGATAAGGAACCGGACAGAGCAGCGGATGCTACTCAATCTTTATGTAATCTATCACCGACTCCTTGTCATACTTCAAGAATGGAATATGCGATTGCGCGTAGTAAGTGCCATCCTGATACATGGGCGAGCCTATCCAAAGGAACATGTGCTTGTCGGGAATCTTTGCCATGTTTTTGGAAATGATTCCTACTTCCTTTCCATCTAATAAAAACCGTACGTGGTCGGGATACCAATACAGTTCATACGTATGGAAATCATTAAAGAAACTTCGCGGCAAATTCTCACCGGGCAAATTTAACTGGCGGTCGTTTAAGCGGTTCACTTTGTAGTGCTCCATCTCTTTCATTTCACCGGGCTTCACCTGCACGTTGGCATCGCGCATGTAGTCAACAATAGCGTAATTGATAAAGGCATTGTCGTCCCACATGGTGTTTATGTTTTCGAGGCTGCTCCACACTTCAAAATCAATTTCATAAGGCTGCGTGCCGTTGCCGTTTACCATATAATGATAAGGATTGCTGGTGTCCACGGGCTCATAATCGCGCTGGTAAAGCCACAGGTTATGGATGATGCCGTTGGGCGTTCCCCAGTTGGTGAACATTTGCGCAAACTTTGCGCGCACCGTCAGGTGCCCGTATTTATAACCGGGGCCAAAAATAAATTCGCCCCATGTTTTTTTGTAATCACCCCGCTTTGATTTAGGTATGCTCAGGGTAACGCCATTACTATCTATGCGGTAATTTTCTTGCCGGTTGCCGTAATCAGCTTTTACAAAAGGCGCCTTATTGATAAACCCTTTCGAAAAAACATCCGCACTCCAGTGCTCGCTGATAACGCCCCGGTACCAACTCTCGCAGGTGTCGCAAAGTTTTTTCTGCACCCGGTCTTTGGCTACATAAATGTGGTTGGTGGCAGTATCGTTTACACCATCAAAATATTCATCCAAAAAAACAAACTTGAAATGGCCGGCTCCCACATAGCAAGCTTGGTTGAAATATTTTTTCCCTCCGTTTTGCAATTCGTCCTGCTTTATTTCAGCAAAAGGATTTACGTTTTTCAAATCAACATTGCTTTTCATTAAAGCAGAAACTGTGTCGGGCAGAACCAGCAACATGAACTCATAATTGCCGGGGCGTGCCGGATCGTAAGAAGGCTCCTGCTCAAACTCGTGCTTGGGGTTCATGCCAATGGTGTAAGGAATTTTTACAGTGGTTTGACTATCTGCCGCTACCACTACCTGCACCGTTTCCGATGCTCCGTAATAGTTCTGAAGGTAATTTGCGTTGTTGTAATCCATCGAGTCATCGGTGGGATACCAGTAGGAAGTGTTTTGATAAAAGAGCCGCAGAAAATAGGTTTTAGGCTGCGCACCTGCATTTCGAATAACTGCATCGGCATAGGCCTTATCTTTTGTGAGGCAGGTATTAGGGAAACACACCTCGGCATATTTCCACGCTGAATCGTTGACATGATAAACGCATTCTTTGCTGTAAACATGCGTGTACTGCAGGTTCAGCTTGGTATCAAACCCCAGCGGGTTAAACGCTATCACATCGCTGCCCTGCTTTTCTTTAAATGATTGGTTCAGTTTCGTGTTCGAATAAAAATCAGCAGGTAGTTTATACAGCAGATATTTCTTATCGAAATATTCTTTCAGCAAGCGCTGTGGTTTGCCGGGGTCTGTAACCCGCTCCTGCTTTTTGCAGCCGGTAACAAAGGCGGAGAGGAAGATTAAAACAAGGAGAGGTGAAAAAGAAAACCGGTTTTTAATCATGGACTAAAAGTAATTTTCTTCTTTAAAACACGAGTGGAATGAGTTTGTTACAGGCTGCATGTCACAGTGAGCGTAGTCGAACTGCGAACTATGCATCATCAGCTGGCTTCAGCCAGCTCCAGCCCATACTTGGTTTCGCGATGGATGTAGAGGATAAATTTGTAAGCCACATACGACACCAGCGGAGCAAACAGTACATCGATACTGTAATGAACGTGCTGCCACATAATAAGCACGCCCACAATGATAGTACAGGCGAAGGCATAGCCTCTTATATACTTATTGGTTGCTATCAGCATCAAAAGCGCAATAGCCGAAATATGCCCCGAGAAAAAAAGGTCCTTCGTAACAAACACATCAGGCGTGTGCAGCAACAGGCTTGCCATGGGGTCATTCAGCGGAATCATATCCTTTGGCTGCTCCAGCGGAATGAGATACACGCTCACTGTTCTTGCTAAAAAAATAAGTGCAAACATTTGCAGGCCCTTTACTAATCGCTCTGGCGCGGCAAGCGCAAAAATAAACACGAGCAGAATAGAAGAATATTCAAGGGCAAAAATGGGAAACGAAAAATCGGCAGGCGGAAACAGGTTAAGAATAACATCGTTAATCTGAATGCCGGAACGATCTTGCCATAAGCGCAGAAAATGAAATTGATGAGCGCCTACTCCTACGCAAAACAACAGCGACAAAATCAATTGATTTCGAAAACTGCGTGAGCGCCAGGCATTTGACCAGGCTTCGGGTATGTATTTTAATTCAGCAAACATGTTTTGAATTTAATTCCAAATTTAAAAAAACATCCACGCATGCAAAAATGAAGGGTCAGGATGTATGAACATTAACTTGTTTATGATACGAATATTTCAACACACTGAACATAGCTACATCATATACAAAATGCGCAACGATGGCACTTGTCAATCCGAAAAATTTAAACAAGTAGCCGAAGCCTGCACTGATAATAATCAGGGCTATACCATATAAAGTAAGGTTCAGGTTAGCAGGATTTATATAGCCATGCAACACCACAAACAAAATGGCGGTGGGCCAAATGCCAATAACCGGTTGTATTCCTGCGCGGAACAATACTTCTTCACCCACACCCGCACAAAGCGAAAAGAAAATAATATTCAGGAAGGATGGATTAAGGTCGCCAATCAAGTGTTCGAAAAACGTCCGCACCCCTTTAAACTGTCTCCCGTTAATTAAAATAACGGCCAGCAGGGCCGAAAGGCTTCCAAAAAACAAGCCCGCAATAGTTTGTAAGTAATAAGGTTTATGGCCCACCTGTTTGTAATAGGGCTCATAGCCAAACAAAAGTGAACCTACCTCTCTCTTTTGCCAATAAAGAATAAGCAAAATACCTATCGAGCTCATACCAAACAAAGTCAGCCAACTCAAAAATCTCAACCGCTTCTTATCAGGCACAACCATTAGATAAAATTCGTATTTGGATTCTAAAATACTAATCTTGTCCAATTAAATAAGTGTTATGACAGAGGACAAGAAGGTTACGCAGATAGGAGAACTTGGCGAGTTTGGTTTGATTGAAAGACTGACGAAAAATTTTGAGAATGTAAATGCATCAACCATAAAATCGGTGGGCGATGATGCGGCTGTAATTGATAATAAGGGCAAGAAGACAGTTGTATCTACAGATTTGTTGGTGGAAGGAATTCATTTCGATTTGGTTTACACTCCGCTTAAACATCTGGGATATAAAAGTGTAGTAGTGAACCTGAGTGATATTTATGCGATGAACGCCCAGCCAAAACAGATTACAGTTTCGTTGGCTGTTTCATCTAAGTTTTCGGTAGAGGCTTTAGAAGAATTGTATGAGGGAATAAAACATGCCTGCAAAAGTTATAAGGTTGATTTAGTAGGTGGCGATACTACTTCTTCGCTTAGTGGTTTAGTTATTTCAGTTACCGCTATTGGCGAGGCAAATGAGGAAGACATCATTTACAGAAACGGAGCGAAGGTTGGCGATTTAGTTTGCGTTACGGGCGATTTAGGCGGGGCGTTTCTTGGTTTACAAATTTTAGAAAGAGAGAAGAGTATATTTCTTGAACATCCTAATGTAGAGCCGGAATTTGATAATGCCGATGCGCTTATTGCCCGGCAACTAAAACCAGAAGCAAGAAAAGATGTGATTCAATATTTCAAGGAAATGAATCTGAAGCCAACGGCTATGATGGATTTAAGCGATGGACTGTCGTCCGACATTTTTCACATCTGCAAGCAAAGTGGAATGGGCTGCGAATTGAATGAAGCCGCTATTCCTGTAAGCGAAGAGGCCTATAACATGGCGCTCAAATTTAATCTCGATCCTATCACCTGTGCATTAAATGGTGGAGAGGATTATGAATTGCTTTTCACTATAGAACCTGAAGATGAAACGAAACTTTCGGAAGATGAAAATTTTTCAATCATCGGACAGATTACTAAGAAGGATAACGGTTGCGTACTGATAACACGAAGCGGAAATCGTCATAATTTGAAAGCGCAGGGGTGGAAGCACTTTGATTAACGAGAAATAGAAAAAACATGGCTAATACATCTAATCATAATGAAAAGCTTTTTCTTGTGGATGCTTATGCACTCATTTTTCGTGCATACTTTGCTTTCGGTAGAAATCCTCTTTTAAATTCTAAAGGACAGAATGTTTCTGCCATCAGCGGCTTCACTACTACTTTGTTTGAACTTATCAGTAAGGAAAAACCAACTCACCTTGCAGTGGTTTTCGATTTAGGTGGCAGCACCGAACGCGAAGCTGACTATGCCGAATACAAAGCAGGCAGACAGGAAACCCCTGAAGACATTTTGTTTGCTGTGCCTTATATCAAGGATATAATCCGGGCCTGGCATATTCCCATTCTGGAATTCGAAGGATACGAAGCAGATGATATTATCGGAACTATTGCCAAGAAGAAAGCTGCCGAAGGCCATATTGTTTATATGGTTACTCCCGATAAAGATTTTGCGCAATTGGTAGAGGATAAAATTTTCATCTACAAACCCGCGCGTAGCGGAGGCGATGTTGAAATTCTGGGAGTAGAAGAAATAAAACGCAACTGGGAAGTAGAATCACCTCTTCAGGTAATTGACATTTTGGGAATGTGGGGTGATGCAGTAGATAATATTCCCGGCATACCGGGAGTGGGCGAAAAAACTGCGAAAAAATTTATCAAGGAGTTCGGCTCTATGGAAAACACCATTGCCAATGCCGATAAGATAAAGGGGAAGGTAGGAGAGAATGTAAAGAATTTCGCGGAGCAGGGATTGCTTTCTAAAAAACTTGCAACTATAAATCTGAATGTTCCCATTGAAGTTAGTGATGAAGATTTAAAAGTAGATGCTCCTGACAAGGATAAAATGGGAGCCATTTTTTCCGAATTAGAATTTAGAACCTTAGGAAAAAGAATTCTTGGGTTTGATTACAATGTAAATCAGGCAGCCACTACCTCTTCTAATCCTTCCGAGGGAGAGGAACAAATTCAGAATACAAAGCCTCGGTCGTTTGAATCTCAGGGGAATTTATTTGGTGATGCATCAGAGGTCGCTGAGATAGAAGTGGTGAAAGGAAAATCCATTCATAACACGCCACATAAATATTTTGCTGTTCAAACGGATTCAGAAATTTCTGATTTGGTAAAAGTGTTGAATGAAGCTGAAGAGTTCTGTTTTGATACGGAGACAACGGGTTTAGACTATTTCACGCTTGATTTAGTCGGAATGAGTTTTAGTATAAAAGAGGGCGAAGCATATTATGTTCCCGTTCCGCCCGATTATGAAGAAGCTAAAAAGATAGCCTCACAGTTTAAGGCATTACTTGAGAGTAAAACCAAAACCAAAATCGGGCAGAATGTAAAGTTTGATTTACAGGTTTTGAAAAGATATGACATCCGTGTTTCGCTTCCTGTTTATGATACCATGCTCGCACATTATTTGATAGAACCTGATTTGAAACACGGGATGGATTATCTGAGTGAGACTTATCTGGGTTACACACCTGTTTCTATTGAAGAGCTGATTGGGAAAAAAGGGAAGAACCAGGGCAACATGCGCAATGTAGCCCTTGAAAAAATTTCGGAGTATGCAGCAGAAGATGCGGATGTAACATTGCAGCTTAAAAACAAGTTAGCGCCACTTGTCATAAAGCAGGAAGTTGAGAGTGTTTTAAATGATATTGAGCATCCGCTGATTGAAGTACTTGCGGATATGGAGTATGAAGGAGTGAGAATTGACGAAAACTTCTTGAAGGTATATTCCAAGGAGCTAGAAGTTGATTTACTGAAAGTGCGCGATGAGATTTATTCGTTGGCCGGAAGAGAGTTTAATGTGGATTCTCCTAAACAACTCAGCGATGTTCTTTACAATGAATTGAAAATTCCCTTTGAGGGCAAGAAAACTTCTACCGGACAGCTTTCAACCAATGAAGATGCGCTGGAAGGATTGGTGAAACTCCACCCTATTGCAGGAAAGATTTTAGACTATCGTGAATTTGCGAAGTTGAAATCTACTTATGTTGACTCACTGCCACTTTTGATAAGTAAAGTAACCGGCAGAGTGCATTCAAATTTCAGACAGCACATAGCAGCCACGGGAAGATTAGCCAGTGATAATCCCAATCTTCAAAACATTCCAATTAGAACGGAGCGTGGGCAGCGAGTGCGTAAAGCATTTATTGCCCGCGATGAAAACCACATTCTTGTTTCAGCCGATTACTCTCAAATTGAGTTGAGAATAGTTGCCGAGTTGAGTGGAGATGAAAACATGTTGGATGCGTTTCAAAAGAAAATTGACATTCACACTGCCACAGCTGCTAAGGTTTATAACATTCCTATTGAAGAAGTAACCAAAGAAATGCGCTATAAAGCCAAGAGTGTAAACTTTGGAATTATCTACGGGCAAGGCGCCTTCGGATTAGCAGATAATATTGGGACCACTCGTGGAGAAGCAAAAGAGATTATTGCTAACTACTTTGCGCAGTTTCCTAAGATCAAGGAATACATGAACTACAACATCACCTTTGCCCGTGAGCATGGTTATGTGCAAACTATAAAAGGGAGAAAGCGTTATCTGAAAGACATCAACTCAAAAAATTTCACCGTGCGCGGCTATGCCGAGCGAAATGCTATCAACTCACCTGTGCAAGGCAGTGCTGCCGACATGATAAAAGTTGCCATGATTAATATTCACCATGAATTCAAAAAGCAAAACCTGAAATCAAAAATGACTCTGCAAGTACATGATGAGTTGGTGTTTGATGCACATAAGGATGAAGTTGAGATTATTAAACCTATTATTTACGATAAGATGGTTCATGCAATTAAAACTACTGTTCCTATTGAAGCGGAGATTGGTTTAGGCATGAACTGGTTAGAGGCACATTGAAAACATTGAAAGCATTGTATATTCTATTACACTAAATGAAATCATCAAAGCTTTCCCTTCTTTTTATAGGAGTTGTGTTTGCGGCTTCCTTTTTTCATTATCGAACATGGACAAAGGGCTCTGTGTTAAATGGTGGTGACGATTTTGGATACTATAGTTATCTGCCAGCTATATTTGTACACAACGACCTTAACCATTTGCGGCACTCTATCTATGCTCGCGACATGCATGTCGGTATTGTGCGAGATTCAACACAACCTGTTACCGATGTAGGAGAAACTTATATTCATAAGGGAGTACCGGTTATAAAATATACTCCCGGTATTGCTATTCTTGAGTCTCCTTCTTTTTTCCTGGCTCACTTGTATTGCCATTTCTTTGATAAGGATAAAGACGATGGCTTTTCACCCCCTTATTTGCTATCAGTTAATTTGTGGAATGCGTTAATAGTGTTCATAGGCCTGTTGTTCCTTAGAAAATTTCTCTTGTTTCATTTTCCTGATAGTGTGGTTGCTACTGTTCTTGTTGTTATTGGACTGGCTACTAATCTATATCATTTTGCCATTTATAACACAGGCATGTCACATGGTTATCTCTTTATGTTGTATTCCGCCCTACTTTTGTATAGCCATCGTTTTTATCAAAACTATGGTCGCATTAATCCTTGTATTATAGGCCTGTCAGCAGGAATGATTACGCTCATTCGGCCCAATGAGGTTACCGCTCTCTTTATTCCATTGCTTTATGGAGTCAGTTCTGTCACTTTATTTAAAGAAAGAATAAAGCATTTAGTATCAAAGACTTCCATATTATGGGCAGTGGGGGTATTTGTTTTATGTGTTTTGCCCGCTAATGCTTATTGGTACTATGCCACCGGAAAAATTTTTTTCTATAGCTACGGGTCAGAGAGTTTCGATTTCACTCATCCACATGTTATACGCGGACTATTCGGATACATGAATGGTTGGTTGCCTTATACCCCTGTTATGATTTTTGCCTGTGTCGGGGGACTTTTTCTTTTTACAAAGGGCAAGAAACTATTGCTACCCATTTTATTTATTCTTCCGATACACATTGTAGTTATATATAGTTGGTGGTGCTGGAATTATATCAATGGATTGGGTAGCCGCCCCATGATTGAAATGTATCCTCTTCTTAGTTTTCCGCTTTGCCTTTGGACAGCTTTTGTTTTCAGAAAAAAATGGAGCAGCGTTTTATGGGCTGCAATCATTTTGTTGCTCGGATTACAGCAGTTGCTTTTCACTTATAAAATTGATAATAATTATTTGTGGAGTGAACTTTCTAATTCAGGTTTCTATTATCAAACACTTTTCAAAACCCATTTGGACATAGAAGATTTGATTGTTTTCGATACAGGAGAAAAACAACCAAAGCACCCTCAATATCTTCGAAATCTTGCTTTTCATGACTTTGAAGATTCAACTAGTACCTTTTTTCACAATAAGCAAAAAGGACTAACCGGCCGTTACTTTCTATTAGATAGCAGTGTCAGGTATTATACCGGCATAGAAGGAACCATTCAGTCATTAGGATTAAGCCCCGGCCAGTGGCTTAGAGTTTCTATAGATGCCTGTAACCAGTATCCTCCTGGCGGGCTTTATCAATTTGCAGGTGTAGCTGTACAGATTGACAGAAATGATGCGATGATTTCTTTGAAGCAGCTCCGTATTCAAAATAAGTTCACGAATAATGGATCATTGGGGGTATGGAGATTTGACCCTGATTGCTGCGGTAATGCATGGTTTTTTACACAAATTCCTAATGATGCAAATCCAGATGACTTCTTAAAAGTCTATCTATATAATGGAAGCTATACAACCGAAGAGGTAGATAACTTTAAGGTTGATCTTTATAACGAATGAGTTGACAATATGCGAGTATGTTTTACTTATAGTATTCTTTGAACTCGCTATCAGTTAGCCTCAATTTGCCCCAGATTCCCCAGTATGCAGTCTTATTCATATTGGTATAGTGAAGTATTCCAAGTTTATACTGATAAGTTTGAAACAGATTAAGAGAAACAAAAAATGTCACTACCAGAATCATTGCACCGCTAAAGAATTTTTTTGCAAAAAAATTCTTTAAAAAAAATTCATTCATAAAGCAAGCTAGTGGAATTGCAAGAATTCCATAGGCCTGAATCATCGGACGTGAGCCAAAACTACCTCCATACCACCACTCGCCCCAACTAAACACAACATATATATGGATACATACATACATCGCTACACAATATCCTATCCAATGAAACTTTTTCAGCAATAAAGGAATTCCCGCCAGAGCAAATATCATAATAGGAGCATATAGAAGCCATCCTTTTTTATAGCTAAATAATCCGTCAGAAATATGCGGATAGAGAAAGTCAAATTTTTCGCCTACATAAGAATCATGGAACCAGTATCCTGAAACATACTTCCAATAAATCATTTGTGGAGAAAAAATAAGACCTACAACTACTGTGATAGCTCCTGCCTGCAATAACAATTTATTTTTTTCATTTCGAGTCGATTCGAAAAATGTCTTTAGAAAAAGAACGGCTGGAATAATTCCGAACACCATATCTGGAAGCCTGATTAAGGCTACCATTCCCGAAGCCAGACCAACTAAAAACGCATATTTCCAACACTTCTGCTCAAGCCAAAGGAAAGTGCATAAAACTGCGCTCGTTATCAAGAAAAAATCAGGTACATGTGTAAGTCCGCATTCTAATGTTACATAATACAAATAATTTGTTCCAAAAGCAATAAGCAAAAGTGTTACACTTACTGTTGTGGGCCTAAACCATCTCAGCAGTAAAAGCGTAAGTGCTACCATTCCACATATTCCCCAAAACAGAGAAGATAAAGCAACCGAAAATTGGTACGGTTCAGAATATCCGTCTGCCGGAAAAAATTTTGTGCTTTTTGTAATTAGGTGGGCCGTAAGATAGAATGGAGACATCATAATAGCATTCCCCATAGTATATTTAAAGGCGATTGCCCTCCCGCGATCAACCCAGTGTCTCCCGTAATACATCAAATCATCTGTAGGATGATAAAGGGAGTCAATTCGTATTAACTCCTGCGGGTCTTTTATGTTTTCATAAATAAACCAGGAACTCAAATATTGGCTGTAACCATATGTATCCCAGCGAAGAACCTTGTGATCATTCCATCTCGCATTATTAAATGCAACCCATACAAAAGCAATAGAAATGAAAGTAATAGTAGGCCAGTGTAGATATTGTTTGAAAAAATTCATTCCAGCAATTTCAAACGAATAAATTATATTTCAAAATACACCAAATGGCCCTAAACCCATCGCGCCACCCGATTTTTTTCCCCTCTTCGTAAGTTCTTCCGTAATAGCTAATGCCCACCTCGTAAATTCGCACCTTTGGGTAGCGGCTCATTTTTGCAGTTACCTCGGGCTCAAAACCAAAACGTTGTTCTTTTAAATCAAGTGATTTTGCAATTTCAGCGCGAAACATCTTATAGCATGTTTCCATGTCGGTCAAATTCAAATTTGTGAACATGTTTGACATCGCGGTAAGCATTTTGTTGCCGATGGTATGCCAGAAGAAAAGAACGCGATGCGGTTTTCCTCCCATAAAGCGCGAACCATATACTACATCAGCAAAGTCATCTAAAATAGGCTTAAGCAGTATATTAAATTCATTCGGGTCATATTCCAGATCAGCATCCTGAATAACAATTACATCACCGGTTGCTTCCCGTATTCCGGTATGCAACGCAGCCCCCTTCCCTTTGTTCACCTCATGTTTTTTATAGAGGATATTCAAGGAGGCATTTTGCCTTTGGTAGCTCAGGATGGCCTCTTCTGTATGGTCACTCGAGCAATCATTTATAATAACCACCTCTTTTTGCAAGCCATTCAAAAGTTCAACGGCCTGAACTTTATCAAGAATCCTGTGAATTGTTGCCCCTTCGTTATAAGCGGGAATAATGATGGAAAGTTTTCGAATCATACTCGCGCAATATAGTAATTACAGTTATTTTAGCTCGCAATGAAGTACTCCTCCAAATTGATTACAGACGCGGTATCCGAATTCACCAAACTTCCCGGCATTGGCGAAAAAACTGCTCTTCGTTTAGTGCTACACCTGATGAAGCAAGATGAAGAGAAGGTAAGATTTTTTGGTGATACCGTAGCAAAAATGCGTAGCGAAATTAAGTTCTGTCAAACCTGCAACAATGTTTCTGACCATGAATTATGCGAAATTTGTGGTAGTCGCCACCGTGACCATTCAATAGTTTGTTTGGTAGAAACTATTCGCGATGTAATTGCTATTGAGAACACCAATATCTACAAGGGCGCTTACCATGTTTTAGGCGGGGTTATTTCTCCTATTGATGGTATTGGCCCTGATAGATTGAACATTCATTCGTTGATTGAGCGGGTAAAGTCGGGGGATGTAAAGGAAATTATTATGGCCATCAGCCCAACTATTGAAGGTGATACCACTATTTTTTATGTAAGCAAGAAACTGAAAGACCTGAATGTAAATATTACAACTATCGCACGTGGAATATCTTTTGGCGGTGAGTTAGAATATACAGATGAAATGACGCTGGCGCGTTCTATTGCCACCCGTTTGCCTTATGAAAATTATTTGGTAAAGAATTCCAATTAATACTTCAACTTGCCGTTTCATAAAACCCAATGAAACTCTCCGTTATCATAGTCAATTACAATGTCAAGTATTTTCTTGAACAATGTTTGCTTTCTGTAAAGCGGGCTACAGAAAAAATTGACGCAGAGATCTTCGTTGTGGATAATGCCTCTAAAGACAACTCCGTTGAGCTTGTAAGACAGAAATTTCCTTTCGTAAAAGTTATTGCCAATCAAAATAATATTGGATTTTCAAAAGCCAATAACCAGGCTATTGAAAGGGCGCGGGGTGACTATGTATTGCTTTTGAATCCCGATACAGTTATAGCGGAAGATACTTTTGAAAAGTGTATTGCTTTCATGGATTCGCATACGGAAGTCGGAGCAATTGGTGTAAAAATGATAGATGGGAAAGGAAATTTCCTTCCTGAATCCAAGCGAGGACTGCCAACTCCTTTGGTGGCTTTCTATAAAACTTTTGGGCTGGCTGCTCTTTTTCCTAAATCAAAAACTTTCGGAAAGTATCATCTTGGTTTCTTGTCCGAAAATGAAACGCATGAAGTAGACATTCTTTCGGGGGCCTTTATGTTTATGAGGAAGAGTGCTCTTGAAAAAGTTGGTTTATTGGACGAAACCTTTTTTATGTATGGCGAAGATGTAGACTTGAGCTATCGTATAATCAAAGTAGGGTATAAGAATTTTTATTTTCCTGAAACTACTATCATTCACTACAAAGGTGAAAGTACTAAAAGGGGCAGTCTGAACTACGTAAAGGTCTTTTATAAAGCGATGATAATTTTTGCGCGAAAACATTTTAATCAAAAACAGTCTGGGTTGTTTTCTCTACTCATCAACCTTGCAATTATTTTCAGAGGTTTATTGACTCTTCTGGCTAACCTGTTTGCTTCTTCCTATTTATTTGTCCTCGATGCATTTTTGAGTTTCATCGGCATTTATTTTATTAAAACTTATTGGGAGGATACGATTAAGTACTCGGAACATTATTATCCGAATGAGTTCCTTTTTATAGTAGTGCCTTCTTATATTTTGATTTGGATTATCGCCTCTTTTCTTAGCGGAGGGTATGATAAGCCATTTCGCATTTCGAATGTTTTTCGCGGTGTGTTATTGGGCACTATTGCCATTGCAGTGATGTACGCGTTTATTCCGAATGAGTGGCGATTTTCACGGGCCATTATTCTACTTGGTGCCGGTTGGACGGGTTTTGAAATGCTTTTTACACGGAGCATTTATCATCTTATTAAATATCAATCTCTTTCTGTCCAAAAGGAAGAAGAATTGAGAAGTTTAGTTGTTGGAGAAAAGGAAGCGGCTCGTGCACAAACCATTCTACGCTCACTAGGAAACACGCAAGAATATATTTCAACCCACGAGATACATTCTACTTGCAAAATTGCGACTATCCACCACAGTAACGAAATTGTTTTTTGCTCTAAAGAATTTTCGTTCAGAGAAATTATCCGGCAAATAACAATCTGCGGAAATAGGATGGAGTATAAAATTTTGAATGACGGGAGTACTGCCCTTATCGGCAGTAACTCAAAAAATAGAGCCGGTGAATTGTATGTAGCGGAACGAAGTTATGCACTTTTTAAGCCAGCTAATCTCAGAAATAAGAAAGTTTTTGATGTAGGAGTTTCTCTCTTGTTGATTTTTCTGCTCCCCTTGAATATTTTTCTGATTAAGAATTTTGGAAATTTTGTCTCTAACTGGATGGATGTCCTTATTGGGAAAAAAACATGGATAGGTTTTCATTCGGAACAGACTTTAAAGAAATTCCCCAATGCCAAAGTGGGAATTATTTACCCGTTTGAGCAGATGAAAGATTTCGTTTTAGGGGAAGAGGATAAATTGGAGGTGGAACTGAGCTACGCAAAGCATTACACTACAGCTAACGACCTTTCATTATTTTTGAAGAACTACAGAAATCTTGGCCAATGAAATTTCTCATACTTCTTTTATTGATGTCTGAGTCTATGCTCCTTAGTGCCATAGACCCATACAGAACTTATTTGCTTTCCAAAGCATTGCATCCCCCAAAAAATTTTATGGCAGCTCATTCAAAAACAGTTGAAGCCAATTTAATTCGTCTTGTTCCACATTATGAAATTCCTAAAGGGAATGTATTTTGCCGCTTAGAAGATAAACTTACACGCGCCACCAAAGTTTGGATTAAAGTGGGTGTGAAATAGTTTTAGTCCAGAATTTCCTCGAGAATTTCCGGGGACTTTAAACTGAAATTTTCTAAATGCAGTTGGTAATACTTCAATAAGTTCCTCATCATTTGTTTTCGCTCAGCTCTTGAAATTCTTAACGAAGAATTTTCGAACAAAGTGGCATCCATTAAATCATTTAGCAGGCTGCTTTCCTTTCTGCTCATGATATTTATGTTACTTTGCTGAGATATAAAAACACCTTCGCTCATTTCAAAGAAGCAACATTCATCCGAAAAATTTCCATGCGGAGAGAAACCCAAATGCCGGGCAAAATGCACCAGAAATAACAAATGAAAATCAGGATTTAGTTTTTGTTCTTCATCTAAGGCGCAAAGCGACTCAAAAATAAATTCAAACATCTCCATGTTCGGTTCATGTTCCCGAATAGATTTAG
>JAZKEP010000022.1:0-2101 GCA_040387015.1 Bacteroidota bacterium | reverse complement strand
TCTCTATCAGCATCAAAATCGGGATTAGGAGTAGTGAGTAGTTTTTCTCCGGTGAAAATAGAGTTAGCACCGGCAAGAAAACAAAGTGCCTGCTGCTCATAGTTCATTTCGTTTCTGCCTGCACTTAAGCGAACCATTGCTTTAGGCATCAGGATTCTTGCGGTTGCAATCATGCGAACCATCTCCCACACTTTCACTCTTTCTCTTCCTTCCAGAGGAGTTCCCTTTACAGCCACCAAAGCATTAACAGGAACACTCTCGGGATGTTGCTCTCTTGTTGCCAATGTGTGAAGAAGTTTAATTCTATCATCATCGGTTTCGCCCAGGCCGATAATACCTCCGCAGCAAACACTCAAGCCTGCCTTCTCTACATTATCGAGTGTCTCTAATCTATCGCTATAAGTGCGGGTTGAAATAATCTCGGTGTAGTGTTCATCGCTGGTATCGAGGTTATGGTTGTAAGCATAAAGCCCTGCTTCCTTCAATCGCTTTGCCTGATCTTCGGTGAGCATACCGAGGGTGCAACAGACTTCAAGGCCTACCGCATTCACCCCTTTCACCATATCAATCACTTTATCGAAATCGGAATTATCGCGCACATTGCGCCATGCAGCGCCCATGCAAAAGCGGGTTGAGCCGCCATTCTTTGCATCGAGCGCCTTACCGATAACATCTTCATAGCTCATCAGTTTCTGGGCTTCTACATCGGTATTGTATCGGGCCGCCTGCGGACAGTAAGAACAATCTTCGCTACAGCCGCCTGTTTTTACAGAGAGCAGCGTGCAAACCTGCACCTCACCGGTTACCTGATACGTTTTATGAACCGTTGCCGCGCGGTTAATTAATTCCAGTACGGGAGAGAAATATATATCGCGAATTTCATCGAGGGTCCAGTTATTTCTGATTTCTGAATTCATACTACCAATAGTTGTTGAGCAAATATAATTGTGCAGGGCAAATCATTCGGATAAATATTCGGCAATGGCGCGATGACCTTTGTCAGAGAAATGAATTTCATCGGCAAAGAGGTAAAGGGCATTCACCTTTGTCTGCCTACTAAGCGGCAGGGCAGCGTCTGAGAAACTGATGGAGTGGGCATTGCAAAACTGTTTCACCAATTGCTGAGGACGGTTAGCCTTACCGTAATCCTTTAACTGCGATTTGTAAGGTAGCATGACTACCTGAAAGAAAATATTTTTAGAACGGCACAGCGAATCGCTTTGTTTAATATAGTTCATTGATTCTTTAAATCTCGGATTATCCTCAGCATAAAACTGTGAGTCGTATTTAAAATAGTTGTCGGAATTGTGATAGAAGAAAAGCTTCACCAATTTGTAAGCAGCACAACGGTTCTGCAGAAAAGCGTTAGCGGTTCCCACAAAATTCTGCTTTGACATTACGGGTAAGTCTTTTGCTGAATTTCCATACACATCGTTGAGGCAATAGAAAAGCGAAACGAGTTCCACCGCAGTATCATTCTGTAAAACAGAGCGGAGCACATTGTAATAATCGGAAGTTGAGTAACCTATGAGGGAGCAATTAAGCACATTGAATTCGGGAAACTCTTTTGAGCAAAGGCTTGCAAATGTGGAAGAATCGTCCACTCCCACCCCTTCGGTTACAGAATCGCCAAGGAAAAGCCATTTCTTTTTTTTGCTGTTATAGTTGGCAGTTCTTCTTCCGCCAAACTCATCGGTATTAAAGGGCTTGCCCCACACCAACCCAGCGGCATTTTCTTTTAAGCCCGGGGAAGCGAAGTATTTGTTATCAACTATTAAGGAGGAATCGAAATTGCGGTTGTAGATTCTATGCAGTATAACCCTGCTGAGAAGTTCGATTACCGATAAGATAATACCTACCATCACAACGGTAACGAGAAAGAATTTGAGTGGTTTGGTCATGCGGGAAAATCACTGCGAGATAACAAAAAAAGGAAGGAATTGGAAGATGAAAGAAAACCACATGGTTCCCGAAGACTTAGGAGAACCATCCTCCTCCGTCTCGCGCAAAGCCGCGAGCCACCTCCTCCATAGGAGGACAATACCAAGGCAGTCAGCGGAATGTCGGTTTCAGCGTTCGGGTTTGCGTTTCCTTCCCTTCT
>JAZKEP010000021.1:25010-36460 GCA_040387015.1 Bacteroidota bacterium | reverse complement strand
CAGTCAACCGACTATGTAGTTGTGGGTATAGACACCAACGGCTGCCAAGCGCAGGATGTAGTTTCGGTAGTAGTGATTGAAGACTATACTTTCTGGTCGCCCAATGCTTTTACCCCTAACGGTGACGGCAATAACGATTTTTTCCAGGTATACGGAAATCTGGAGGGTATCAAAAAATTTGATGTGATGATTTTTGACCGTTGGGGAGAGAAAGTTTTTGATTCGAACGATAGCGGTTTTCAGTGGGATGGAATTTACAAAGGTGAACCACTTCCTCCTTCAGTATATGTATATATCATCAATGCGGTTTTCTTAGACGGTCACCGCGATGAATTGAAGAAGGGAAGTATAACCTTAATAAGGTAAACCGTATGCAGTTGTTAGCAAAGCCAATCCACTTTGAAATGGAACGTGGATTGGATATATAAACCGGCAACAAAAAACCTCCGCTTTAAAGCGGAGGTTTTTTGTTGTCCTTAATTACACAGAGACTATAATTTCAGAAGTTTACCGAAACTCGTAGCCGATATCTTTTCGAGAATACTTCCCTTCAAAATTTATTTTCTCAATGGCAGCATTCGATTTTGCTACTGACTCGTGAATGTCCGTTCCGTAAGAAGTTACCGCCAGCACTCTTCCACCATTGCTAAGAATTTTATCTGCTTCCTGCTTTGTGCCTGCATGAAAAACAATCGTGTCGCCATCAGTTCCGGCAGGATCTAACAGTCCTGTTATCACCTTTCCTTTCTCATAATCTTCAGGATAGCCGCCAGATGCAACAATAACGGTAGCTGTTGCGCGCTCATCAATCTCAATTTGCTTTTCGTGTAAAGTACCGCTGCCCACTGCTGCTAATAATTCCACTAAATCACTTTTTATCCTTGGCAAAACAATTTCAGTTTCCGGGTCTCCCATGCGGCAATTGTATTCAATCACCAAAGGCTCTCCGTTTACATTCATAAAGCCGATATAGATAAAACCCTTGTAAACGATGTTATCCTTTTTCAATCCCTCAATGGTTGGAATAATTACCCGCTCTTCCACTTTCTTCATCAGGGCAGCGTCAACAAAAGGAACAGGCGATATACATCCCATACCACCCGTATTCAAACCTGTATCACCTTCGCCAATGCGTTTGTAATCCTTCGCTTCAGGAAGAATTTTATAGTTCTCTCCATCGGTCAGCACAAAAACAGAAAACTCAATTCCTTTCAAAAATTCCTCTATAACAACCCTGGCGCTTGCTTTACCAAACTTGTTCTGCTCAATCATCTCACGAAGGTTATCTTTTGCCTCACCGTGCTCCGCGCAAATCAAAACACCTTTGCCTGCAGCTAATCCATCTGCTTTTAATACGATAGGAGGAATCTGCTCATCTATAAAATCAAAGCCATCTTCTAAGTTATCAATGGTAAATTCTCCATAAGCAGCAGTTGGAATACCATGGCGAATCATAAACTGCTTCGCAAATGCTTTGCTTCCTTCCAGTTGCGCACCCGCTTTTGATGGGCCTATAACAGGAATATCTTTCAATTCCTCCTTCACCTGAAAATAATCATAGATGCCGTTCACCAAGGGGTCTTCGGGACCTACTATCACCAGCTCAATGCTGTTGGCGAGCACAAATTTTTCAATGGCATCAAAATCGTTGACGCCTATCGCTACATTTTCACCGTGTTGTGAGGTTCCTGCATTGCCGGGAGCAATAAATAATTTTTCGCATAAGGGGCTTTGAGAAAGTTTCCAGGCAAATGCGTGTTCACGTCCGCCTGAGCCTAACAAGAGTATTTTCATTAAAACAGAATTTATGGCGCGAATCTAAAATCGTCACAGACACATTCGCCAGTATATTCTCCACATTCTGCCAACCTGCCTACCCGCAACCATCTAATTCCTTAAAAATACCTTTTGCCCGATTATTGAGTTCAACCGCTTCGGTAAAACTTTTAGTTTAGCACCCCTTTTCAAAATAAAGGGTCTGTTTACACGATTAACTATTAACCCTGCCAGTACGACTTGTCGGGCTGGCATTAACGATTAACTTTTTCCCATGGGCTTTTTCGATAACCTAGTCAAATCAATTTTTGGTAGCAAGAGCGACCGCGATTACAAAGAGATGCAACCTATTGTGTCTGAGATAAACGCGGAATATGAAAAACTGAAGAGTTTAAATAATGATGAGCTACGGAACAAAACAGTCGAGTTTCGTCAGCGCATATCCGACCATCTGTCAAACATTGATAAAGAAATTGCAGATTTAAGAGAACAGGCTGAACTTGAGGAAGACCTGCAACTTAAAGATGGCAACTACAAAAAAGTTGATGAGCTCCGCAAAGACCGCGATAAGCTGATTGAAGAGGTATTGAAAGAATTATTGCCGGAAGCATTTGCTGTGGTGAAAGAAACCGCCTATCGCTTTACAAATAACGATTTTCTTGAGGCCACGGCTACCGATTTAGATCGCGAGCTTGCTGTGAAATTTCAGAACATTCAGATTGATGGCGATAAGGTTCGCTATTCCAACCGTTGGCTTGCTGCGGGAAGCGAAGTGAAATGGGAAATGGTTCACTACGATGTGCAGTTGATTGGAGGAATTGTTCTGCACGAAGGCAAAATTTCGGAGATGAGCACCGGGGAAGGAAAAACTTTAGTGGCAACTCTTCCTGCCTATACCAACGCCCTGCCTGGAGAAGGTGTTCACATTGTTACCGTGAATGATTATTTGGCACGAAGAGACAGTGAGTGGAACGGCCCGCTCTTTCAGTTCCTTGGTTTGAGGATAGATTGCATTGATAAATATCAGCCACATAGCGAAGCAAGACGCAATGCTTACTTAGCTGATATAACCTATGGCACCAACAACGAATTCGGTTTCGATTACCTGCGCGATAACATGGTGAACAACCCGAACGAAATGGTGCAGCGTAAGCATCACTACGCCATGGTAGATGAGGTAGATTCGGTTTTGATTGATGATGCTAGAACTCCACTCATCATTTCAGGTCAGGTTGATTCCGATGATGAGCAACAGTTCCAGGAATTAAAACCGCGCATTCAAAAAATATTTGAAGTGCAGCGAAGAACCACCAATCAGTTTCTGACCGATGCTAAGCGTTTAATTAAAGAAGGAAAGACCGGGGAGAAAGAAGGCGAAGGCGGATTAGCGCTTTTCCGTGCACACCGCGGTTTGCCCAATAACAGCGCACTCATTAAGTTTTTAAGCGAGCCGGGCATGAAGCAGATTATGCAATCGTCCGAAAATTTCTATTTGGGCGAACAGCAAAAGCATATGCCTATTGTTGATAAGGAACTTTACTTCCATATTGATGAAAAGAACAACAGCGTTGAATTAACGGAAAAAGGAATTGAACTGATTACCGGCTCCGGAGAAGATGCCAATTTCTTTGTGATACCGGATATGGGTAGTGTAATTGCTGAAATCGAGTCACAAAATCTTTCAGCTGACGAGAAAATTCATCGCAAGGATGCGCTCATGCAGGACTTTAGCGAGAAAAGCGAGCGCATCCATTCGGTTTCGCAATTGTTGAAAGCATATACCCTCTTCGAAAAAGATGTGGACTATGTGGTCATGGATGGCAAAGTGAAAATTGTAGACGAAAACACCGGTCGTATTCTGGAAGGCAGACGCTACAGCGATGGACTACACCAGGCTATTGAAGCAAAAGAAAATGTAAAGGTTGAAGCCGCTTCTCAAACATTGGCAACTATCACCCTTCAAAATTATTTCCGCATGTTTCACAAGTTGTGCGGTATGACCGGAACTGCCGAAACAGAAGCGCAGGAGTTGTGGGATATTTACAAACTGGAAGTTTCCTCTATTCCTACCAACCGGCCTATTACACGCGATGACAAAGAAGACTTGGTTTATAAAACCCGCAAAGAAAAATTCAATGCCATCATTGAAGAAATTGTAAAACTTACCGAAGGGGGAAGACCCGTGCTGGTAGGAACAACATCTGTAGAAATTTCCGAATTGCTTTCACGCATGCTCACCATGCGCAAGATTAAGCACAACGTATTGAACGCAAAACAACATCAACGCGAGGCCGAGATTGTTGCCGAAGCAGGAAATGCAGGAACCGTAACTATTGCCACCAACATGGCAGGTCGCGGAACCGATATCAAAATAAAAGAAGCAGTGGTAAAAGCCGGTGGTCTTGCCATCATCGGTTCCGAGCGCCACGATTCACGAAGAGTGGACAGGCAGCTAAGAGGTCGTGCAGGCCGTCAGGGTGATCCGGGAAGCTCGCAGTTTTTTGTTTCCATGGAAGATGAGCTCATGCGTTTGTTCGGCAGCGAAAGAATTGTGAAGGTCATGGACCGCATGGGTTATGAAGAGGGAGAAGTGATTCAGCACTCCATGATTTCAAAATCTATTGAGCGCGCACAAAAGAAAGTGGAGGAAAATAACTTTGGTATCCGTAAGCGATTGCTCGAGTATGACGATGTAATGAACCGCCAGCGGGAGGTTATTTACGCAAAACGTAAGCACGCTTTATTTGGTGAGCAGCTTTCCCTCGACATCAACAACAGCTTCTATGATTTATGCGAAGAGCTGGTTGCTGCTGCACACGAAAATGGCGATTACGAAAGCTTCAAGCTGGAAGTAATCCGTTATTTCTCGCTCGACACAACTATCACCCAGGATGAATTGGGAAGAGAAAATGTGCAAACCCTTACCGAAAAATTATTCAGCGAGGCCAGGGAACTTTACAAGCGAAAAACAGAAAACACCATTTATAGTGTAATGCCCGTTCTTAGAAATATTCAGGCAACCAGGGGTGATGCCATTAAAATGGTAGCCGTTCCGTTTACCGATGGAAAGAAAGGAATGAACGTTCTTATCGAGCTTGAAAAAGTATTTAAAAACGAAGGAAAAGAGTTGACCTCCTTCTTCGAAAAGGCAATCACCCTTTCGTTGATTGACGAAGCATGGAAACATCACCTGCGCGCGGTAGATGATTTGAAACAGGAAGTGCAGCTTGCTTCTTACGAGCAGAAAGATCCTATTGTCATCTACAAAAAAGAAGCGTTCAACCTGTTCAGTGCAATGATTGGCAACGTCAACCGCGATATTGCTTCGTTCCTTTTCAAAGGGCAGGTGCCGCAGGGTGATGGCGACAATGTTCTCAATGCCGAGCAGGAAAAACAGAAAGCATTCGCTAAGCGAATTCAGGAAGGCAGAGGCGAAGTGATGGATGGAAATACTGGTCCGGGCCCTCAGCCGACACAGCAGGAAGTAGAGAAAAAAATGGAACCCATTCGTGTTGGCGATAAAACAGGCCGCAACGACCCTTGTCCTTGCGGCAGCGGTAGGAAATTTAAAAACTGCCACGGTAAAGAAGCATAGTTCATGGGCGCGCCCCCTGCGCTTTTCCCCTTCTTGAGGCGGTGCCCGAAGGGCGGAGGAGGTTTGCATTTCCGCATTTTGCTTTGCGCAGGGGTCAGGCTGTCCGTTCCAAGTCCTCACCCTGGCAATAACTAGGCAGGTTGCGGGCTTTCCACTGCCATCCTTCGCGCAAATACAAACAGCCAACAGCCGAAATACAAAGACGGCTCCTACGGAGCGCAACCTCAAAAAAGCTGTCATTGCGAAAACGATTCCTCTAAATACTTACAAGTATCGTTTGAAGCAACCTTCCGCTTGGTATTTCTGTAGAACCGGTGTCACGCGTTTCGCATCACGAGTATGGAATCACAAATTTGAAGTTTGCTTCAAAGAATCCTCGTTTATTTTCAACCGAATTCTTTTCGCAATGACATTACTTCCATTGAGCCTTACTTCGTTCGGCTCAAATCCAGCAACCTTCAATGAATCCTAATGCAAGCACAAACAGCCAAATACATTTTGGCTAAAGCCAATTGTTTGTTTTCGTTTTCAGTTGGCTGAAGCCAGCGGCAACGAATAAATACAGGGAACTCCTTCATTGCCGTCTGCTTTAGCTGACGGATCATCCAAAACACCCTCCCTTCCCCCATTTTTATCAAAAACAAACTAAAATACACCCATCTCCACTCCAAATACACGCCTAGTAGCTCAAAATTCATTGCACGGAGCTCAAAATTCACCTCACAGAGTTCAGTATTCAAGGCGCGGAGCTCAAAATTCATTGCCCGGCACTCCGAATTCATCGCTCGGCACACAAAATTCATCGAACGGAGCACAAAATTGATCATGCGGAGCTTCAAATTCATTGCACGGTGCACAAAATGCATCGCAGGGAGCCTCCAAATGCAACTGTTAAAATTCCGGCTTAAATCTGCCTCTCTAAACCGCGAGGCACGAGCAGAAACATCCTGTTCTCCATTCTTTTTTTATTTTCATTTCGTGAACCTCGCAGAGCGCATTGACCACACCCTTTTAAAAGCTGATACTTCGGAAAAAGATATAAAAAAACTTTGCCTTGAGGCAAAGGAGTATGGCTTTGCAGCCGTTTGTGTCCCTCCTTATTTTGTACGCAAATGCAAATTATGGTTAAACGACAGCAATGTAAAAGTGGCCACCGTAGTAGGTTTTCCGCTGGGCTTTGCCCACACTCCTGTCAAAGTGGAAGAAGCGCGCAGGGCCATTGATGAAGGGGCCGATGAAATTGATATGGTCATCAATATCATTGCCCTAAAAGCTGGCGATTGGAACTATCTGAAAAACGAGTTAACCAGCGCTGCCACTATTGTTCAGCTGCGGGGTGGCAAGCTGAAAGTGATTTTAGAAACAGGCCTGCTTACAGAAGCTGAAATAATTAAAGCCTGCGAATTGTGTAAAGAAATGAGTGTTGATTTTGTAAAAACATCTACCGGCTTTAGCGATAGGGGAGTAACTGTAGAAAGTGTAAAGCTGCTGCGAGCCAACCTTCCTAAATCAATTAAAATAAAAGCTAGCGGAGGAATTCGCGATGCGGCATTTGCTTTGCAGTTAATCGAAGCCGGAGCCGACAGGCTCGGCACCTCTGCCGGTGTAAGTTTAGTATCATGATAAAAGTTCAAAGTTTCTCAGTCAGATTTTTTTGTATTGCTGTGGTCAGTTGTCTGTGGTCAATGGTCGCATTCTCTCAAGATAGCACAGTAATTGTCCCAAGCATGAACTACACAGTAAAACAGGACGAGAAAATTTCAGAGCTTCTCGACAAATACAAAGATTATAGCAACAAGAAAGAGTTTACTGAAGGTTACAGAATTCAAATCATGTACACCGATGTGCGCGATGAAGTTTATCAAAGCAAAGGGGCCATGTATAAGGAGTTCCCTGATTTAACTTCGTATGTAGAGTATGAGCAGCCTTATTACAAACTTCGTTTAGGTGATTTCAAATCCCGTTTAGAATCCACTTATTTCTTGCAGCAAATCATCACACTATATCCCGGGGCATTTATCGTAAAAGATAAAATCAAGATTAAATAAGAAGTACCTAATCCCATGGTATCATGGGTATTTAGTCATTTTGCCTTTCTATATCTCTGTGTTTCTATGTGTTTAATAATTTTGAACTTTTATGAAAGAAAAAATCAAACAACTTTCTGAAAAATACTTTCCGCGCGTAGTAGAACTTCGCAGACAAATTCATGCTAACCCGGAGCTGAGTTGGCAGGAAACAGAAACATCAAAACTGGTTGCAAAGACGCTGTCAGACCTTGGTCTGACAGTTCAAACCGGAATTGCCAGGAATGGAGTCATAGGAATCCTGAAAGGAAAAAACCCTGATTCGAAATGTATTGCTCTGCGTGCCGACATGGATGCACTGCCCATTATAGAAGAAAATAAAGTTGATTACTGTTCTAAGAATGAAGGAGTGATGCACGCCTGCGGGCATGATGTGCACACCAGTAATTTACTCGGAACCGCTATGATTCTTTCGGAGTTAAAAAACGATTTTGAAGGAACTATCAAATTTATTTTTCAGCCGAGCGAAGAGAAAATACCAAGTGGTGCCGAAGCGATGATTAAAGAAGGTGCGCTGGAAAATCCAAAGCCGGATAAAATTTTTGGCTTGCATGTTTCTCCTGAATTAGAAGCCGGAACCTTTGGTTTTTGTTCAGGCAAATTCATGGCAAGCAGCGATGAAGTTTATCTCACAGTAATTGGCAAAGGCGGCCATGCTGCAAAAATTGAAGAGCTAAAGAATCCCCTACTTATAGCCGCTGAGATATTGCTGGACTTACGTCAACTCACCGATCTTCAAATTCCTGTTGTGCTTTCATTCGGTAAGATTGAAGGGAAAGGAGCTACCAATGTTGTACCTGATGTGGTTGAGATTGCCGGAACGCTCCGCTGTTTTGATGAGCATCTTCGTTTCCAGCTTCACAAACAGATTGAAGATATCTGTCAGTTTGTTTCTGAAAAATACCTTACACATTGTAATGTCAATATCCTGAAAGGTTATCCTGTCCTCATCAATCATGAAGGCACAACTACTAAAGCAAAATTACTCGCCCAGGAATTTATCGGGGCGAAAAATGTTTTTGATATGCCAACTAGAATGGGAAGTGAAGACTTTGCCTATTACACGCATTTCGTTCCAGCCTGTTTTTATCGGCTTGGGGTTGGTAACAAGAAGAAAGGAATCACCTCAAGTATTCACACTCCCACCTTTAATATAGATGAGGCCGCTTTAAAAGAAAGTATTGGGTTGATGAGTTGGATTGCGATTAACTCTTAATTACTCCACTACTAATTTCCCCGCTTTCAGCGTTTCGTTTGAAGAGCTTTTGAGTTGATAGAAGTATATTCCTGCTTCAAAGTTTACAGTTTGAAGTTTACAATTAGGGGTTTCAAAATTTTGCGCTGTAATTTCTCTTCCCAACCCATCAAACAGTTGCAACTGTAGTTTTGTATTCAACGGTAAGCCGTGAACCGTAAACTGTAAACTCTCCTTTGCCGGATTGGGATAAACAGAAACAGAAACTTCAGTTTTCAAATCTTCAACAGGTGTAACAGCTGCAGGAGTAACTTCCAGAATTCTTACAGGCGTTCCATCACTCCAGTTTCCCATACCATGCTGTTCGGGAGTATCGCCAAATGCGTACTCGCAATTTTGATTATAAAGCGCGCAATCCATCAACGCATCCTGCAACTTCCAGGTGCAGTACCAATCAAAAGCATCAATAGGCCCGCTGCCGGAGGCAATGATGAACAGATTGCTTTCACCGTTATCAAAAGCTACATCTCCGGCCAATGGGTCAAAATGAGTAGCAGTAATTGCCGGTGAACCATGACTATCGCCATAAGTATGAACTAAATTTTTATGCGAAGTAGGAACGTTCACCGTTTGATTATAAAGCGTAGTTCCCGGTCCGGTTCCTACCACAATGTCGTTTTCGCTCATCATGGACAGATACATCACATCAGCAGGAAAAGAAGAATAATCAGGCGATAGAAAACCGGCTGCGCCCGGTTGCATAGAGAAAGCTGTAAGCGGCTTAGGTAGTCCGTAATGCTGATAAAGCATGGTCATGTTGGCAGTAAGAATTCCGCCCACAGAATGGCCAAGGATGAAAAAATTTTGAACCCTGCCTTTTACATGCCCCGTTTGCTGAATCGTATCCAGTGCCCGCAAAATTCCATAGGCACAACTGTCATTAAAAGTTGTATTGCTGGTATTCAAATCTTTTTGATACCTGGGATAAATAACGATGTTACCCTTACGTACCAGATGCTTTATAAATGCCCCGTAAAGTTTGGGATTGGTTTCTCCCAAACCATGAACGAAGACAACAACGTTTGCTGAATCAGGTGTTGGGTTGTTTGGCTCATACAACCAAAAATCACCTCCGCTTCCGTTAGTGCCGTAATCGTAAATGGTTACACCGCCATGTGTGTAATCACTTCCTCCCGGTCCGGAAGTTGGTTGTGTTGGTTGCGACTGTGAAAAAGAATTTTGTGAAAAGAAAAAATGAAGTAATGCAAGAAAGAGTAGAAATTTCTTCATAACAAACGGGTTTATTAGTTGAAGATAGAAGTTCTTTCCAATTCAAGGTTTATCCAAACAAATCACTTGATAAATATCTGTCGCCCCTGTCACATATAATGACAACAATTAATCCTTCATTTATCTCCTCGGCAATTTTAGTGGCAATATGAACCGCTCCTCCGCTGCTCATTCCGCAGAAAACGGCTTCTTCCTTCGCGAGCCTGCGTGTCATGGCTACAGCATCCTCTTCCGATACATCAACGACTCTGTCAACTCTTTCAGGCTCAAAAATTTTTGGAAGATATTCTTTGGGCCATCTTCTTATGCCGGGAATGCGCGAGCCATCGGTTGGTTGTGCTCCAATTATTTGAATATTTGGATTCTTCTCTTTCAAGAACATCGAAGTTCCCATGATGGTTCCTGTAGTTCCCATCGAAGAAATAAAATGGGTAACTGCTCCATTTGTATCACGCCAGATTTCGGGACCGGTAGTTTGATAATGCATTTTAGGATTATCAGGGTTTGCAAACTGGTTTAGCATCAGGTAGCCACCTTTAGCGACTTGTGCATGAGCGTAATCAATCGCTTCTTCCATCGATCCTTCGGCAGAAGTTAAAATTACTTTCGCGCCAAAGGCTTCCATGCTTAGCACTCTTTCTTTCGTTGAGTTTTCAGGCATCACCAACTCAATTTCTACCCCAAACAAACTTGCAATCATTGCAAGTGCGATACCTGTATTGCCACTGGTAGCTTCAATCAGCTTAATGCCGGGCTTTATTTCGCCCCGGTCCAGGGCTCCCTTAATCATACCGTAAGCAGCACGGTCTTTCACACTTCCCCCGGGGTTATCTCCTTCTAATTTTGCGTAAATTTTTACACCGCTCTTTTTATTGATGTTTTGAAGCTCAACGATTGGAGTATTGCCCACTAAATCAAGAATTGTCGCCATAGTTTTACTCTGTTGCTCAATATTAAAAAGACTAATCGAATAATTTCCGTAGTCCCAAAAATCTGAATTTAAATCCAAAAGTCTATTGACTTTATAGAATAGATATAATATTTTACATTCGCACCTCTTTCTATGAACCTGAAATCAGACAACATTCATCCTTTTAATCAACTGCTGCCGCGCGAAAGCAAAGAAGCGCTTTTGAAGCAACGCAGTAAGGTGTTGTGGTTTACCGGCTTGAGTGGCTCCGGCAAAAGCACCATCGCAAAAGGAGTGGAAGACAAACTTCACGAAGCGGGTTTATTTTCTGTGGTGCTTGATGGCGACAATGTTCGCACGGGAATCAACAACAACCTCGGATTCAGTGATGAAGACCGTAAAGAGAACATCCGCAGAATTGCAGAAGTTGCTAAACTCTTTACATCAAACGGAGTTATTACCATTTGCAGTTTTGTTTCTCCTACGGAGGAGATCAGAAACCTGGCAAAGAGTATAATTGGCAAGAATGATTTTCTTGAAATCTTTATCAATACTCCCATAGAAGAATGTGAAAAGCGCGATGTAAAAGGGCTTTAT
>JAZKEP010000021.1:0-25000 GCA_040387015.1 Bacteroidota bacterium | reverse complement strand
GAAGAGCCACAGAATCCCGATTTAGAAGTTCAAACAAAAAATAAAAACATTGAGGAAAGTGTGAATGAAGTATTACAATTTATTCTTCCTCAAATCCGCATTCCTCAATCCGAAATCTGAAATTAAAATATGTCTTATACACTCAATCATTTAAAAACGCTGGAAGCCGAATCTATTTTCATACTGCGCGAGGTAGCGGCACAGTTTCACAACCCGGCTATTCTTTTTAGCGGTGGTAAAGATTCCATCCTTGTTACCTACTTAGCTAAAAAAGCTTTTTATCCCGCAGCCATTCCGTTTCCATTAGTCCATATTGATACAGGTCATAATTTTCCTGAAACAATAGAGTACCGGGATAGTTTAGTGAAAAAATTAAATGCGAAACTGATTGTAGGCCTTGTGCAGGAATCTATTGATACAGGCCGCGTTGCCGAAGAGAAAGGGTATAGCGCTTCGCGTATTCGTTTGCAGACAACCACTTTGCTCGACACTATTGAGAAATATAAATTCGATGCCTGTATAGGCGGTGCAAGGCGCGATGAAGAAAAAGCCCGTGCTAAAGAGCGTTTCTTCTCTCACCGCGATGAGTTCGGACAATGGGATCCTAAAAATCAAAGACCTGAACTGTGGAATCTCTTCAATGGCAGAATGCAGGTAGGCGAAAACTTCCGCGTGTTTCCTATTTCCAATTGGACAGAGTTAGACGTTTGGCAATATCTTGCCATGGAAGGAATTGAAATGCCTTCGCTTTATTTTTCGCATAAGCGCAGAGTATTTGACCGCGATGGAGTGTTGCTTGCCGAAAGCCCGCACATACCTATGAAGCCCAATGAAAAAACGGAGGAAAGAGTAGTTCGCTTCCGTACTATTGGTGATATTACTTCCACGGGTGCAACACTTTCTTCAGCAGGCACTTTAGATGTAATCATTCAGGAAGTAGCGGCATCGCGTGTAACTGAACGAGGAGGAAGGGCAGATGATAAGCGAGGCGAGACATCAATGGAAGACAGAAAAAAAGAAGGATATTTCTAAACCACTAAATCCCCTAAAGGGGACTTGAACAGCATAATACAAATGAGTCATACGATAGAAAAATTCGACAGTAAAAGTTACATGAACATGGAGTTGCTTCGTTTCACTACCGCTGGTAGTGTTGATGATGGCAAATCAACCTTAATAGGCCGCTTGCTTTACGACAGCAAATCCATTTTCGAAGACCAGTTGGAAAACATTAAAGCTACTTCCGAGCGCAGAGGCGAAACAACTGTCAACCTGGCGTTGCTAACCGATGGTTTAAAAGCTGAGCGCGAACAGGGAATTACCATTGACGTGGCATACCGCTACTTCTCTACTCCCAAACGTAAATTCATTATTGCCGATACGCCCGGCCATATTCAATATACGCGCAACATGGTTACGGGTGCCAGCACTGCAAACCTTGCCATTATATTGGTAGATGCACGACTTGGCATTGTTGAACAGACACGCAGGCATTCTATTATAGCCTCGCTGTTGGGCATTCCGCACATTGCGCTTTGCATCAATAAAATGGACCTGGTGGATTACAAAGAAGAAGTGTATAACAGAATTGTAGAAGAGTATCGTGCGTTCGCTACACGCCTCAAAACAAAGGACATTCACTTTATTCCCATCTCCGCACTTAATGGCGATAACGTGGTTCACCGTTCCGAAAAAACAAATTGGTACGAAGGCGTTACGCTCATGTATCTGCTCGAAAACATTCACATTGCCAGCGATATCAATCACATTGATCTACGTTTTCCGGTGCAGTATGTTGTTCGTCCTTATAGTGATGAGCACCATGATTACCGGGGCTATGCCGGCAGAATTGCCAGTGGTGTTATTCGCCCGGGCGATAAAATAACTGTGCTGCCTTCGGGTTTTTCTTCCACCGTTAAATCAGTGGAGATTGACGGCAAGCCATTGGAGGAAGCCTTTGCCCCGCTGTCGGTTACTATTCAGCTGGAAGATGATATAGATATTTCGCGGGGCGATATGCTGGTGCGCGAAGGAAATGTGCCGCGACAGGCACAGGACATCGAAGCGATGATTTGCTGGATGAGCGATAAACCTATACAGCTAAACGGTAAATATTTCCTTAAGCACACCACCAAAGATGTGCGTGCGGTTATCAAAGAAATTAAATACAAGCTCGATATCAACTCGCTGCACCGCATTACCGAAAACCCGTCCATCGGCATGAACGATGTGGGCCGCATTGCGCTGCGCACCACCGCGCCTCTCTGTTTTGATGCCTACACCAAAAACCGCGACACGGGAAGTTTCATCCTGATTGATGAAGCAACGAATGTTACGGTTGGGGCATGTATGATTATTGATTAATGAAAGAATGATTATGGCGTTACCCTCGCAAAGCCTCGGGTCGCGCTTTCACTTCAATTCCCGCAGAAACTGCGGGAGATTTTCGTTCAATCGCTAACGTGAGCAACCGCGCTACTCATTAAGACCTCTTTCATAGTATAATTAACTGACAATAAAGTAAGAAGGTAACAGTAAGCAGTCATTCGGTTGCTACTAAGGTCGAGTTACAGATTATCCAAGTCTCCAACCTTAGTAGAAAGCTGCTTCCCCCGGTCTTTAAACCTTATTACCTTATAATGAGATTTTGAATTAAATATCACGTGAATTAGGAAAGAAGTTTAATTCCCCTGACCATTAGTTTTATTCTCCTGACCAAGACTTTAATTCTCCAGACTATTAGTTTTATTCCCCACACCATGACTTTTATTTCCCAGACTCTCAGTTTTTTCTCCTGACTATGACTTTCCAGACATCTTTTTTGCTATTCCGAAGAGAAGCCGTTTAATTAATTGCTCAGAAAATCACTTCTTTCATTCATTTTAACACAAAAGATGTCTGGAAAGTCTTCCTCCGAGGTATTAAACTCATCCTCCGAAGTATTAAAGTCTTCCTCCGGGGTATTAAACTCATCCTCCGAAGAATAAAAGTCTTCCTCCGAGGTATTAAACTCATCCTCCGAAGAATAAAGGTCTTCCTCCGAGGTATTAAACTCATCCTCCGGAGTATTAAAGTCTTCCTCCGAGGTATTAAACTCGTCCTCCAGAGTATTAAAGTCTTCCTCCGAAGAATAAAACCCTTCCTCCGAGGTATTAAACTCATCCTCCAGAGTATTAAAGTCTTCCTCCGAAGAATAAAACTGATGGTCTGGAGAATAAAAGCCTTCCAACGAAAAGAAAAAATAAACGCCTTTACAATTAAATAATCCGATAAAACAAAAACGATGGCAAAATTTGTAAGAACAGAGCTACCTGTTAAGAAAAGGGGTGGAAGCATTATTGCAGACCTCTTTCATAATTCAATGTTTGTTTATGTTTCTTTCATAGTATAATTAACTGAGAATAAGGTAATAAGGTTAATGGTAACCAGTCATTCGTTTTCTACTAAGGTTGAATTACCGATTATCCAAATCTCCAACCTTAGTAGAAAGCTGCTTCCCTCGGTCTTTAAACCTTATTACCTTAGGATGAGATGTTGAATTAAACATCACATGAATTAGGAAAGAAGTCTATTGCCAATGTGTCCGTCAGGGTTCCCCTGCGCAAATAGTCGTGAGTTTTTTCAATCCCTAAAAATATAGGTTGCCTATCCATTAGAAGCACACATGCATTTGCATGAACCTTGGTGAATCCGGCCACCGCTTTATCAGCGGCTCAATAGTTAAACCTTTTGTTTTACAAGATTCCACCCGCATTTTCAGAAGGCATAAAAGTAACAATGCCATTCTCCGAAGAAAATGGCATTGCGCACAAACGATTTGTAGATTAAAGCTATCTGGTTACCACTATCCGCTGCACCTGGCGTGCATTTTTTGTTTCCAGCGTTAAGGAGTAAACACCCGAAGCCAGGTGGCTTACATTCAGGTCCTTGCTGTGCAGCCCCGGCATGTAGAACTTGTTATCTACTATAGTTTCGGCCAGTTGCCCGTTTGCGTTAAACAACTTGATGGTAATTCTGTTTTGAGAGCCGAGTGTGAAACCAACCGTTACGTTTTCGTTAGCGGGGTTCGGATATACAGGATACAGTTTATCGGTTACCGTAAAAAACTGTTTGTCATCTAAACCGGTTACTTCCAGGTCAATGTTTTCATCGCCCGGTTGGTAGCTAACCCATTGCAGGGGCAGCCAATACATTTCGTCCGAAGTATTTTCTCCCCATCCAATTAATTGCGGGGGATTATTTGGGTTATTGATGTTGTTGGTGGTATTGTCATATCCCGCAAAAGCATGAATTTTAGTTCCCTGCGGCAAATGAATAAGGCGCTTGAAGTCGTAATTGCTCTGCCAGTTAAAATCCCAGGACTCAATCTTCACCAGGTTCACGGTATCGCCATTCGGTTTAATTGCATATACCAGCCAGTGCGTACCCAATTTGTGCATGTGCGGCATGGTAGAAATCATACTTGCATTTTCGGGTATGGTGTAGATACCATGAAACTCGCGGGTAGTATTAGCCGGTATTATAAAAAGCCCAAAGTTGTTGACAATAACCCCGGGAGAGGGTACCATAACATGGCTCTTTACGTAACGGGTGGCAGGGGCAGGTGCAAAAAACAGGTTGAGGGAAGTAGAATCAGACGCTGGCACTGCCGATGGGGCGTAATGAATTTGTGCCACTAAATCGGCACCGGCCGGCACTTTATAGGCCATGCCGTTGGTTAGCAAGGTTGGTTTTTGGCCGGGCACATAAGTAGGCAACTGTTTATCTAAACTGCCGTCATTAAGCACCTGGTCGGTACCTCCTGCAAAACCATATTCGGGCGTAGCAGCGTCTGCCGCGGCTTTGTTACCCGTTGTATCTACCCAAAATAAGGCATGGTGAACCAACGAAGGATTTCCCGGACGCATTTCAAGCGCTACAAGGTCACGGTCCTGTGTTAAACCGCTTGGAATAACAAAGTAGCGGTACTCATCGGTATTGTTTCCTAAAATAGGATGCTTTTGCGCAAACGAAACAGTTAAATCAGGATTGCCTATGGCTGATCCTGTAGGAAAAACAGGAAGGAGCGGTTCGAGGGAAGTATTGCCCTGTGGACTACCGGCATCTACCCAATCGCTGATAAGTTGAATTTCGGAATTGGACAACACGTTTACTTTTTGATACTCCTGGTAGGTGGGGTCGGCCTTAAATGGCGGCATGTAATGAATGCCGGTTACATACTTTATCATACCGCTCCACGACTGCACTTCGCTGAAATTGGTTAGCGGGAAGGGGGCGATTTCTCCGGAGCGGTGGCAGCTTGTGCAATGGCTGTAAATAATAGGGGCAATATGCTCGCTATAAGTAACAGCCTGGGCAAAAGTAGCTAGTGTTGTTCCGAAGAAAAAAACTGAAAGGCAGAATTTTTTCATTTCAATTGGTTTTTATTTTGATATAAAACAACCCACCGGTTTGGTTTCGGTGGGATTGATTGGTTGATTCAGTAAAATATTTTCGAGCGCACTATTCAGATAATGTTCTGTTACAACCTGCCTTCTTCGGCCTATCCCTTCAAAACTATTATCAATTCTTCCGCGATATAAAATTTTGCTATCGGTATTTCGAACCACAATAACCTCTGGGGTAGTAGTGGCTGAAAACTGCTGCACAAGACGTTGGTTTTCGTCCATCCTCAACTCAAATGGCAGATTATATTTTTTTCCAAATTTCTTTATCGAAGCCCCGTTACTCAAGTCCTTGTTCGGAAAAAGCCCTACAAAGGTAATGCCTTTTGATTCATATTTTGCGTAGGTTTTTTTCATTTCAATCGTAATACTCTGACTGATGGGGCAGGTTTCCAGCAAAAAAATGTAAACGGTAATTGAATCAGAAACCCAAGACCTACCCATATGAATTTCCGGGGCTTTGGCATATGTCATACTCGACAGCAAAATCAGTATGCCGGATAGAGACAGAACACAGTTTCTGAAAAATGTTTTCAATTTTTAGAATTAAGGGCTGTAAAAGTAACTCGGCATTCCGCAAACAAAAATGCCTCTCATAAAATTTATGAGAGGCATTTTTGTTGTAAAAACTGTATTATCTTATTCTATCGAGATGCTCTTAGATGCAAAACCTTCTGCAGTTCTTAACTGCAAAGTGTAAAGACCTTTAGAAAATCCGCTAAGGTCAATGGTTGTGTTGTATAAGCCCATTACATCTATTGGCTGAGCAAATACTTTTCTTCCTGTAACATCTACTACTACCACTTCACCATTTACTCTGTTGCCGGCATTTAATCTTAATTCAAAAATTCCGTTGTTTGGATTAGGGAATAGAGAAAGTGCTGCATTTAATTTGTCATTGAAATCGTTAATGCCGCTCACTGGAGGACAAGCACTGCCCGGTGCAATTACATCCAAAGAATAAGTTTGACCAAACTCTTGCTCAATAATCTGATCAATTGTAAATGAAGTATCAAGTGAGAAACCAAATAAAGAGCCATTTACGTATACCCTTCCATCAAATGAAATAGGGTAATTACCTGCCGCAGCAGTTGTAGTTCCAAATGTTCTTCCACATCCGTGCTGGCCAGGCAAATAAAGCGGACCGGCAGGATTAGCGCTCCAGTTTAAACCTGCAGGCAGACCGGTAACGGTATTAAGAACAACTGAATCAACGTTAACAGTGACAGATTGACCAGCGATAGTTATAACTCTGGAAACAGGAATGTAAAACAACAGAGTTTCATCATATGCTACACCTATTTCTGCACAGGGCACGTTATCTGGCGCGGGAGTAAAATTGGCTGTGTTAGTAGTGTCAATAGTGCATTGCGCATTAATAGAAGTTACAGCAAACGCAAGCGCAGCTATAAGCGAGTAAATTTTTTTCATTTTCAGTATAAGTTTTTTTTGGTTTTAAAAATTGTGATGTAAAAATAGAAATAGATGGAAATTATTCAAAAAATAAGAATCTCCCTATTCTACTGAAATGGTTTTAGCCGCAAAACCTTCGGTGGTGCGCAACTGCACGGTATAAATGCCTTTAGCAAATTGGCTAAGGTCAACCGTGGTGTTATAAAGACCTATTACATCTAGCGGCTGGTTAAAAACGGTTCTGCCGGTAATGTCTATTACTGCAATTTGACCATTTGCCCTTTTGCCTGCATTCAATTTTATATCAAAAACTCCGTTGTTAGGGTTTGGATAAACCGTGAACGCGGCATTTAAATCAGCGTTAAAATCTTTAATGCCGGTGGCAGGAATGCAAGGGTCTCCGGAGTTGATAACGGTAAGGAAATAACCTCCAAATGGAGAGAAGCGATTTAGGTTACCCGTAATGGCACGCGGAAAATTGATAGGTGATGTAACGGTAAGCCAGGCAGTTCCAAAGGCAGTAAGGTCGTAGCGGCCGGCCGGATCGTTGGTGGTGCCGGTTAATTGAAGGCAACCGTTTCCGCCACCCAATAAAACGTTTGGGTTTTTAGACCAGGTCAGGCCGTTTGGCAGCCCCGCAATAGAATCAATACTAACGGAATCAACTTCAACATGAAGGCTAAGAATTAAAATGGAGATGTCATCACTTTGTTGAATTTGGCCTTGCAAAGTTTGGTCGTAGGGCGTTCCGCTGATAACGCAGGGCAGTTGTTCGGCAAGCGGGTTAACTCCCGGAAAAGTTTGGGCATTGGCATCAATGATACATTGCGCATGGGCTACGCTTAAATTAAGCAGCAAAATCGTCAACAGAGAATAAATTTTTTTCATGAATTGTTATAATGGGTTGATTGAAAAATGAATGCTATAAAATGAAAAAATGGTTATTCAATTGCAACAGTTTTGGATGCAAAACCTTCAGTTGTTTTTAACTGAACTGCATAGATTCCTTTTGGATATTTGCTGAGATCAATTGTGGTTGTATATGTTCCTTGAACATCTAACGTTTGGGCAAATACTTTTCTCCCCGACATATCTATCACAGCAATTTCACCATCCACTCTTCCCCCGGCATTAAGTTTTAATACAACATTTCCATTGCTTGGGTTAGGATACACATCCATCATGATGTTTAAAGAAGCATGGTAGGTTGAAATGCCACTGACAGGACGACAAACCTCTCCTGTGTTTATTACATCTACCGATAAATTGAACATGCCTGACATACTTTGTGCCTGTCCTAAATCAAAAGTAGTGTCGGGAGGAAATCCAAAACCACCCGGTATGCCACTTACAGAGATAGTTCCATGAATGCTCAATGGATAATTACCTGTTGGGTCATTGGTTATTCCGCTAGCAAAAGCGCATCCGTTATCTCCACCCAAAAAGAATCCGTTGGAAGGATTAAGTTCATACACTAAACCATTCGGAAAGTCAGTGATTGAATCAATCTGCATTGAATCCACATTTAAAAGAAGAAATCCCGGAGGCAAACCAGCAAAGGGTCCTATATCAAAATTTTCAGGTATGTGAATCTGAATTATCTGGTTATAACCTACTCCTCTTTCAATACAGGGAATGCTGTCAGGACTTGGAGAAAAAAACTGTGTATTAGTTGAATCAATAATACAAACAGCACCGGGCCATAAAGAACGGCAGGCGGCACCTTGTTCAATTACATCTACAAATAAATCTAACTGACCTAGGGACATTGCCTGAAGTAGGGCAAGGTCAATAGTAGTATCTCCATCAAAAATAGGAGGATAGGGAGTTCCGTGAGCTGTAATCGTTCCATTTGGAGTCAGATAATAGTTTCCGGCAAGATCTGTAGAAGTTCCGCTCATCAACACGCAAGCATATTGACCCGGATAGAAAACACCGGGAGCCGGATTTACAGCGTTTGAAATTCCCACAGGAAGGCCATCAATACCATTCAGGATTACAGAATCAATGTATAGCACAAAGGAAAAAGGAGAGCCATAGTTTATTAGGTCAATTGAGTCCGGCACTAAAAGTTGAACCGTCTGACTGTAGGTTATACCTCGCTCAATGCAGGGAATGCTATCCGGATGAGGAGCCAGAAAATTAGTGTTGGAGGAATCAATCACGCAACTCTGTGCAATCGCAAAACGACTGGTTATAAAAATTACCAGTAGAAATAAGTAAATTTTTTTCATTATTCGGATTTAAGCGCGTGAAGATATACAACGAAATAGGAAAACAAAGTAGGGTATTAATTAATCTTGCCTACCATCGTTTTCGGGTCAACCCATTCATCAAACTGTTCAGATGTAAGGTAGCCAAGAGAAATAGCTGTTTCTTTTAAAGTCTTACCGGTTTTGTGAGCCGTTTGTGCAATTTCTGCTGCTTTGTAGTAACCTATTTTGGTATTGAGTGCCGTAACCAACATCAAAGAGTTATTCAAGTTGTTTTTGATGTTTTCTTCAATCGGTTTTATTCCTACCGCACATTTATCGTTGAAGGAAACACAAACATCTCCAATCAATCTGGCGCTATGAAGAAAATTGTAAATCATCATGGGCTTGAAAACATTTAACTCAAAATGTCCGCTTGCGCCACCTATGTTTATAGCCACATCATTGCCCAGAACTTGTGCAGCAGCCATAGTCATTGCTTCGCATTGGGTGGGATTTACTTTGCCAGGCATGATAGAAGAACCCGGCTCATTGTCTGGAATAAATATCTCACCGATCCCGCAACGAGGACCTGAGGAAAGCAGGCGAATGTCATTTGCAATTTTCATTAGAGAGCAGGCAACTGTTTTTAATGAACCATGGGCTTCAACTATCGCATCATGCGCTGCAAGAGCCTCAAATTTATTTTCGGCAGTAACGAAAGGAAGGCCGGTTAATGAAGCAATGTGTTTTGCCACGTTTACATCATAGTTGGGTGGCGTATTGATTCCTGTTCCTACAGCAGTTCCTCCCAAAGCAAGTTCCGAAAGATGTGGAAGTGTATGTTCAATTGCGCGAATGCCGTGATTAAGCTGTGAAACATAGCCTGAAATTTCCTGCCCGAGGGTAAGCGGAGTTGCATCCATCAAATGGGTTCTGCCAATTTTTACAATACCCATAAATTCTTTTGACTTAGCAGCTAATGTGTCGCGAAGTTTCTTGATTCCGGGCAATGTTACATCCGTAAGAATATTGTAAGCAGCAATATGCATAGCTGTCGGAAAAGTATCATTGGAGGATTGCGATTTGTTTACATCATCGTTTGGATTCAACAATTTTTTCTCATCCAATAAACTTCCTCCCAATAAAACGTGCGCGCGATAAGCCACAACTTCATTAATATTCATATTGCTTTGTGTGCCACTACCGGTTTGCCAAACTACAAGCGGAAATTGGTCATCTAATTTTCCTTCGAGAATTTCATTGCAAACTTTTCCGATGATCTCGCATTTTTCCTTTTCTAAAATCCCGGAATCAAGATTGGTTAAAGCTGCAGCTTTTTTCAAATAAGCAAATGCACGAATTATTTCTTTCGGCATTTTGTTGATATCCTGTGCTATCTGAAAATTTTCAATTGAGCGTTGGGTTTGTGCCCCCCAATAAACATTTGCAGGCACTTCTACCACGCCCATAGTATCTTTTTCCTTTCTGAATTCCATCTTGCTGGGTTAATGGGTATTGAGCTACTTTCCTTTAAAATTCGCTTTTCGTTTCCCTAAAAATGCATCGGTGCCTTCCACAAAATCATCGGTGGCTACACATTTCCCGAACAAATCAATTTCTGTATCGAAGCCATCTATCCCGGATTTGAAATGGGCGTAAACACTTTGCACAACCTGAGCCACTGCGTAAGGGGCCATTGCAGTAATTTTTAAAATCAATGCTTTACAGGTGTCCAGTAACTCTACGGTTTGCACTACATCATTTACCAATCCAAGTTTTTCAGCACACGTAGCATCAATGGTATCAGCTGTCATCAAAAGTTCAATCGCCTTGCCTTTGCCAATCAGTTGAGTTAAACGTTGTGTGCCACCATAGCCAGGAATAATTCCGAGCTTCACTTCCGGCTGACCGAACTTGGCATTTTCGCTGGCAATACGAAGGTGACAAGCCATAGCCAATTCGCAGCCGCCTCCAAGGGCAAAGCCATTTACTGCCGCAATAATGGGTTTGCCAGACATTTCAATTTTGTCAAACACATCATGGCCTTTTCGTGCAAGTGCTTTTCCCTGCTCTTCATTTAGGCCTTTAAATTCAGAGATATCAGCTCCTGCCACAAATGCTTTTGGACCCTTACCAGTGATGATGACTCCTTTTACTTCAGGGTTGTTATAGACCTCATCAATCACTTCGTTTAATTCGGTGATAACGGTCCTATTAAGCGAATTGAGTTTGTCTTCGCGATTGATAGTAATGATTAAAATTCCTTCGGTAAGCTCAGTGAGAAGAGTAGAGAATTGCTTCATACAGTTTTTTTATTTGCGGGTGCAAAAGTATCCGATAGAAAATATCATGCAAATGATAAATTTCAATTAGTTAAAAACTCCGATGCTCTTTTACCCATTTTTTAATATAGTCGGCAATTTGAGAGGTAGGCGTGCCGGGAGGGAAAAGTTCTCCGCAGCCTTTGGCGCGAAGTTGCTGCATATCATCATCAGGAATAATTCCTCCTCCTGTTAGCAACACATCATTCATCTCTTTTTCTTTCATTAATGCAAGAACCTTCGGGAACACGGTATTGTGTGCTCCGCTTAAAATGCTGATGCCAATAGCATCAACATCTTCCTGTAGGGCTGAGTTCACAACCATATCGGGAGTTTGGCGTAAGCCCGTATAGATTACCTCCATACCAGCATCACGTAATGCAGATGCAATAACTTTTGCTCCCCGGTCGTGACCATCGAGTCCTACTTTTGCAACAAGAATTCTGATGGGTCTATTCATATATTAAAAATAAAAATGGTGAATAGTTAGTTGTGTTTACCATTCACCATTTATAATGCTCTATCTACTGATTCTAGTAATCATCATCAAAACCACCTGACTTTCTTCCACCACCGAAGTCGTCCTCCTCATCCTCTTCTCCGAAATCATCAAATTCCTCAAAATCTTCATCATCGTACTCATCCTGCTTGGATGCTTTTCTTCCTTTGCCGGAAGATTTTTTCTCAATGATATCTTCGAACTCTTCCATGTCTTTCAAAGATTTCAAATCATCTTCTGATGGTTCATCTTCTTTTTCTTCTTCATCCGCTATTGTTTCTTCCTCTTCTTCAAAATCCTCCTCCACTTCATCGTCATCATCCCCAACCTTTTTCTTTTTTAATTTCTTATCATCCTCGTCTTCTGCCTTCTTATTAGAAGGCTTTTTTAATTTCTCGGTTTTAGCCGCGGCTTTCTTTTTGGCTGCCATAGGTTCTGTTTTTAGTTTAAAGTTTAGCTTGGTGCAAGTTAAGGGTAACAAATGTCGAAAGAAAAATTTTTTTGAAAAAATATTTTTTCGTCTGCCGAATTTAAAGCCTTATTTAGAAGGAATCAAAATAATCGAAAGATTTTTTTAATCGCGAAATTGATTTTTCTTTTCCAAGCAAATTCATCATATCGAATACCGGGGGACCTTGCATAGTTCCAGCTAAAGAGAGACGTAACACGGGCATTATTTCCCCGATCTTTATTGCATTTGCTGTGGCAAAATCCTTTACCGCTTTTTCAATCTCAGCGGTTTTGAAATCTGAAACTGAATTTATGGAATCAATCACCGAATCAAATCGCGAACGATTTTCTTTGTTGTATTTCTTCTTTATTGTTTCAGAATCGTAAACTTTTATCTCTTCAAAAAAGTAGTAGCCCATTTCAAGTAAATCGTTGATGAACGTGGCGCGTTCCTTCATTAGTCGGCAAAACTCCTTTGCATAATCGAAATTGAACTCATACCCCTTGGCTATAATTTGCTGCTGAATGATGGTTGCTAATTCTTCATCGGTTTTAGCTTTTAGGTATTGATGGTTAAACCATTTTGCCTTTTCATAATCGTAACGAGCACCTGCTTTATGAACTTTTTCAAGAGAAAAAAGATGAATCATTTCCTCCATGCTTAATACCTCTCTGTTATCGCCTGGATTCCATCCCAATAGGACCAAAAAATTCATAAACGCTTCCGGAAAAAATCCTTTTTCATGATAGCCTTCATTTATCTCTCCGGTTTCAGGGCTCTTCCAATTGATAGCATAAAAAGGAAAACCCAATCTGTCTCCATCGCGCTTGCTCAACTTCCCGTTTCCATCTGGTTTCAATAACAATGGCAGGTGGGCAAACTTCGGCATCACATCTTCAATACCTAATGCTCGATACAAAAGCACATGTAAGGGCGCAGAACTTAACCACTCTTCACCACGAATTACATGTGTTATCTGCATCATATAGTCATCGCTCACGTTGGCTAAGTGATAAGTGGGCATGCCATCACTCTTCAACAAAACAGCATCACTTAATTGGGCGGTATTGAACATAACCCACTCGCGTATTTCATCATAAAATTTCACTTCCTCATTACGCGGCATTTTAAAACGGATGACATAGGAGTTCCCACTTGTCAAACGCTTATCTACTTCTTCCTGCGGAAGATGTAGGGAATTCTTCATGTACTGACGGGTAATAGAATTGTAAGAAGGACTTGGATTCCCTTGGGCCTGCAAATCGGTTCTCATCTTTTCAATTTCCTCTTCGGTATCGAAGGCGTAATAGGCATTGCCACTGGCAATTAATTTGTCTGCATACTCGCGATATAAATGTTTGCGTTCGCTTTGGCGATAAGGCGCATGAGGACCATCGCCAAAGCCAACTCCTTCATTTGGTTCAATGCCACACCACTTTAAGGCGCTGATAATAAATTCTTCAGCTCCGGGTACGAAACGATTTTGGTCTGTGTCCTCCACGCGTAAAATAAAATCGCCACCCAATTGCTTTGCCAATAAATAATTGTAAAGTGCCGTTCTGATTCCGCCTGGATGCAGTGGACCTGTTGGAGATGGTGCAAAACGAACTCTAACTCTTCTACTCATAATTTTCTTTCTATGGTCGCGAAAATAGTTTTTGTAGATTAATAGAGAATACCGAATACTGAATCAAATTTTTTTTCTTCGCACAATGCTTGATCGATTACTCTTCACTAAAACTTCTTCCCTGTTGAAAGCGGTTTATCGGGAGTGTTTATGGAAAGTAAATACAAAAGACAAAATACTCTACCTCACTTTTGATGATGGCCCAATTCCGAATATTACAGCGTTCGTTTTGGACGAATTAAGAAAGTGGAATGCAAAAGCAACTTTCTTCTGTATCGGAAGAAATGTTGAGAATAATCCAGAAATATTTCAGAAAATAGTGGATGAAGAACATTCTATAGGTAATCATACATATGACCATTTAAAGGGATGGAATTGTAAAGACAGAGAATATCTTGAGAATATAGAAAAGTGCGGGACGGTATTAAACTCAAAACTCTTACGACCTCCTTATGGAAAACTAAAACCTTCCCAGTACTTGGCCCTTAAATCTCAATACAAATTAGTAATGTGGGATGTGCTTAGTTTTGATTTTGATACAAAAATTTCACAAGAAAAGGTTTTGTCGAATGTGATAAAGAATGCAGAAGAGGGTTCTATTGTTGTATTTCATGATAGTTTAAAAGCAGAGGCAAAAGTTCGATTTGTTTTACCCAAAGTGCTGGAACACTTTTCAGCAAAGGGATTTAAGTTTGAAAAATTATGAACCTGATTGATACGCATTGCCATCTTTATTTAAAGGAATTTGAAGATGATTTAGATCAAGTCATTAGTCGGGCGCAGCAAAATGAAGTGCGAAAAGTATTTCTTCCTGCTATTGATTCGGAGACTCATAAAAGGGTATTAAACCTTTCTCAATTATCCGTTGATGATTGCCAATTTTTACCCATGATGGGTTTGCATCCTTGCAGTGTGAAAGAAAATTTTGAGGAGGAATTGAAATTAGTTGAGAATTATTTAAAAAGCGAACAAAAATTCTTTGGTATAGGGGAAACGGGGCTTGATTACTATTGGGATTTGACATTTAAGGAGCAACAGGTTGTCTCTTTCGAAAAGCAAATTGAATGGAGTATAGCAAGAAATTTGCCTGTAATCATTCATAGCAGAAATTCGACTTCGGATTGTATTGAAAGTGTTGCAAAATTCAATGGTAAAGCGAAAGGTATATTTCATTGTTTTGGAGGAACCGTTGAAGAAGCACAAAAAATTACAGAACTCGGTTTTTATATGGGAGTCGGTGGTGTAGTTACTTACAAGAAGTCCGATTTGAAGGACTTGTTACAAGTAATAGGATTAAACAATATAGTACTCGAAACAGATTCACCCTACCTTACCCCTGTACCGCATCGCGGAAAAAGAAACGAACCTTCCTATATCAAATTGATTTGCGAAAGTATTGCAAGTGCTTTGAATAAACCCGTTGAAAAGGTTGCCGAAATAACCTCGCAAAATGCTTTGAAGGTTTTTCAAATGAATTGATAGATTCGCACTCCGAATTTTTAGAGAGGTGTCCGAGTGGTTGAAGGAGCACGCCTGGAAAGTGTGTAAACGTGAAAGCGTTTCGAGGGTTCGAATCCCTTCCTCTCTGCAAGATTTTCGGAAAGATGCCAGAGCGGTTGAATGGAACAGTCTCGAAAACTGTCTTACTCGCAAGGGTAACGAGGGTTCGAATCCCTCTCTTTCCGCTGGTCTATATTTACTAATCTTACACCATGCATGAGGAACAACACTTTAGTAGCCCGGAGTTTGTAAGAGATATCGTGATAGGTATGGCTGATGGGCTTACGGTCCCCTTTGCGCTTGCCGCAGGTTTGAGTGGTGTGGTGGATACTACCGGAATTATTCTTACAGCCGGTATTGCTGAAATTGCCGCAGGTAGTATTGCTATGGGCTTGGGCGGTTACCTGGCAGGCAGAACAGAAATTGATCATTACAAGTCGGAGTTGGCGAGAGAGTATATAGAGGTAGATGAATTTCCCGAAAAGGAAAAGGCTGAAGTGGTGGAAGTGTTGGAGGAGTTTGGCGTAAGTACAAAGTCGAGTAAGGAAATTGTTGAGGAGATGAGCAAAGACAAGGATAAGTGGGTGAAATTTATGATGCGTTTTGAGTTGGGCTTGGAAAGGCCCAATGAGAAAAGAGCAGCACAAAGTGCGCGCAATATTGGTTTGGCTTATATCGTTGGTGGTTTGGTTCCCTTGACCCCCTATATGTTTATTGATGATTCTCGCGAAGCATTATTCATTTCAGTGGGGGTTACGATTGCTGCTCTTTTCATTTTTGGTTTTCTGAAGGCAAAAGCAATTGGGCAGCCGGCATGGAGTGGTGCCTTCAAAACTACTTTGATTGGTGCACTAGCAGCAGGTGCTGCATTTCTGATTGCATCGTTAATAGGAGGACATTAAAATTCTATTTTAGCCTCTCAATTTTTCCGGATGAGTAAATTAAAAGTAGGATTAGTGCAAATGAGTTGTGTAAAAGAAGCACAGCCTAATTTAGACAAAGCGATTAAAGGAATTCGGGATGCTGCGGCAAAAGGCGCTCAAATAGTTTGTCTGCAGGAGCTATTCACTTCGCTTTACTTCTGCGATGTGGAAGATTACGAAAACTTCAAATTAGCTGAAGCTATTCCAGGCCATTCTACCGATGCGCTTTCAGACGTGGCGAAGGAGCTAAATGTGGTGATTATTGCATCACTCTTCGAGAAAAGGACGAGCGGAATTTATCATAATACAACTGCTGTTTTGGATGCTGATGGAAAATACTTGGGTAAGTATAGGAAGATGCATATACCTGATGATCCGGCTTATTTCGAAAAATTTTATTTCACTCCTGGCGATTTGGGCTATAAAGTATTTGAAACAAAGTTTGCAAAGATTGGCGTGCTGATTTGCTGGGATCAGTGGTATCCCGAAGCAGCAAGAATTACCTCTTTAATGGGAGCTGAAATTCTTTTTTATCCAACGGCTATTGGCTGGGCCACATCGCAGGACGAGGCGACAAATACAGAGCAATATAATGCCTGGCAAACTATTCAGCGCTCACATGCTGTGGCGAATGGGGTGCATGTAGTTAGTGTAAATCGTGTAGGGTTGGAACAAGACGGTTTAATGAAGTTTTGGGGAGGAAGTTTTGTATCGAATCCTTTCGGTTCATTGCTTCATCTTTCATCGCACGATAAAGAAGAGACAGCTGTTGTTGAAATTGATTTAGACAGAACTGATTTCTTTAGAACGCATTGGCCCTTTATGCGCGATCGAAGGATTGATTCCTATCAACCTATTACTAAACGATTTATTGACGAGGGCTAATGATTTCAGAAAATAAAACGCCTCGTGCATTAGGTTATTTCTTTCCTGCTGAATTTGCTCCTCAGTCTGCCATGTGGCTTTCGTGGCCACACAAAGAAGCAAGTTGGCCGGGTAAACTGCATACTATCTATAAACCCTATTGTGAGTTTATATGGTTGGTGGCGCAGGACCAGAAAGTATGCATCAACGTAAAAGATGAAGCGATGAAGCAATTCGCAATTTCGCAGCTTCGGCATTCGCCAAATCACACGGTTCAGTCTGCCGTTAATATTGAATTTTATTTTCATCCTACTAATGATGCATGGTGCCGTGATCACGGACCTGCTTTTCTTCTTAATAAAGAATCGGGCGATAAGATAATTGTTGACTGGGGCTATAATGCCTGGGGAGATAAGTATCCTCCCTATGATTTAGATGATGTAATTCCAACCCTGATAGGAGAGAAGATTGGGTTACCGGTTTTTCATCCCGGTATTGTGATGGAAGGCGGTAGTGTGGAGTTTAATGGTAAAGGAACTTTGCTTACCACAACTTCCTGCCTGCTGAATAAAAACCGTAACCCGCATCTTTCGCAAAAGGAAATTGAAAAATATTTGATGGAGTATTACGGAGTGGAGAACGTGTTGTGGCTTGGTGATGGAATAGTTGGTGATGATACTGACGGACATATTGATGACCTAACCCGTTTTATAAATGAAGATACGGTGGTAACAGCAGTAGAAGAAAACAAGAGCGATGAAAACTACGAGCCACTGCAGGAGAATTTGAAGATGCTTTCGAAAATGCGATTAGAGAATGGTAAGCAAATGAACATAATAGAACTGCCAATGCCGCATACAGTTATGTATGAAGACCAGCGTTTACCTGCTTCGTATGCTAATTTCTATATTGCTAATAAATATGTTGTTGTTCCCACTTTTCGCGATGCAAAAAATGATGAGCGCGCTTTACAAATTCTTCAAGACAGTTTTACTGATAGAAAAATTGTGGGGATTGACTCCACCGATCTTATCTGGGGTTTGGGCAGTTTCCATTGCCTGAGCCAGCAGGAGCCGGCCATAACAGCGGACTAATAGAAGTAAGAAGAAGAGTCAATCAACTGACCAGTGTTAGTATAAATGGCCACCAAACTCACCCGGTCATCTTCATCAAAATGATACGAAAATGAGTTGTCGAAGAGGGTATCCTTGGCTGGCGAAATCAATACCATTTGCTTGAGCAGGTTTTTAGAATCTTTTCCTTTATAAGGGTAGCCCAGCAATTCTTCGTTGAATACAGTGCTTTTATTTGGTTTATCAGCATAATATCCGAAATGTATATATTGCATTTCCTTACCATCTGAAAAAAGAATTTCACGGGTCACATTTCCACCTTCCACAATTCTTTGCTTTGCCAGGCTTTTTGTCCGGGAGCCAATATATTCTTCCACTCTAAAACCGGCATTATCATATTTATAAGACAGGTAAATGGTGTCGGTGGTGCTAATGCGCATGGAGCTATCCATCAACCCGTTTTTATTTATAAAATAGATAACAGTAAAAGGTTGTCCGTTCGGAGGGCTTATGCCTTCTTCTATAACCCGCGTTTCTTCATACACAAAAGTTTGTTTTACCATTCCTCCAAAAGAAGTACGTGTAATTATTTTCCCTTCGGGAGAATAAGTCATTTCTGATGTGTCTTTGCGCAGAAACGAAAAGGTCTTTTTCACTTTTGTTTCAGATGTTTTAGACGACTGCGTGCAGGCAGCCAGGGCACCCGCTATTAAAAACACAAAAAATAATTTTGTCTTCATCAAGTATTGTTTTTTAAAAGCTCAAATGTAGCTTTTTCTGTAAATGATACTTCCAGAGTGTCGTGGCGCTGTTTTAAAATGCGTGGCGTATTCGTGGCAACGGGCGGCAAATTTTCTTTTAAGCGATTCTGCGGTGCTTCAGAAAAAAACTGATAAAAGTATAAACCAAGCCCCGCAGATTTCAAAACTATTTTAGCACACCGGTTTATAAATTTAGCTGCTGCGGAGTTTCTTTTTTCCACCCGGGGCATTTTATTTTGCCTTCGGAATTTATTTAACTAACCTAAAATTTATAGCCATGTCGTACCAAAATTTACTCGGGCTAATTCCTCCACTGGTGTTAACCGATATTTCCACCAAGTTAAACGAAGTTGCAGTCTTGCTCGATCCCTATGTAGTAAACCTTACTATGGGCGAAAGGTCCACTTTATATAAGATGGGCCCTACCCGTAATAGCCTGGTTCAAAAAACTATTCAGGTTTGCGACACGCACCCCATAATGGTGCCGGTGTTTGTAAGCGTGCAGGATTTAAAAGATGATTATGAAGGCTACGGGCAGCTTAGCCCCTTGCTGCTGCAGGCGCAGCAAATTGCCGAAAGTATTAATGATACCATGATGGCGCGCGGCAGCGAGGCGCTCACCCAAGGCGTTAAACCGGTTTATAACTCGGTGCTACAGGCCAGAGAACAAAATATTCCGGGAGCCGATGCCGATTATGAGCTGCTGAACCCTTATTTTGACCTTCCGGATCAGCCGGATGGGGCAAATCCATAAAATTGACGACACTTCTTCTCTCTAAAAAGGAGGTATTTCCTCAAATGTCTCCTTTTTTATTTCAAAATTAGTATGGTTTTGACTGAAATTAGGCACTCAGGGTATGAAATTCTATAGCACAGGCATAAAATTTTATACCAATGCTATAGAATTTTATGGCGTCATAATTAAAATATATACTACTGTAATATAATTTTGCATTGTTTAATAAAATTATCATATTATTGGTATATAATTTTATACTGATTAGATGAAATTTTATATGTATTGTATAGAAATATGTATTAGTTAAATGAAATTATATATGGTTGCTATAAAAATAGATACCTTTGTATTGAATTAAGAAGCATTAAGCACTAAATCGAGCACTATGCCCTACCAAAACATATCCGCCACCCTTAGTAATGCCGATTGGAACACCATTAAACAGAAATTTACCGAAATTGAGGCTTTAATGCCGTTTCTGGTAAACCTTACCGCGCAGGAGAGAAGGATGGGCTTAAAGCTGGGTAAGAAAACCGAAAAGTTTCTGTATGATGTTCAAAAAGTTGCCACCCTTTCGCCCCAATATGTACCTGTATATATAGATATAGCCGAATTCGGAAAGGACTTCGACCTGTTTTTGAACCTCTCTTTTATAGAACTAAAGCTGCGCGAACTGACCGAAGCGGTAAACGATACCCGTAAAGCCGTGGGCATGGAATGCACCAATCCGGCCCTGGCTATTTACCAAAACATTAAAAACGCCAGCCTCAGCAATGTACCCGGGGCCGACAGCGCTCTGAACGATTTAAAGCCCTATTTTAAAAAGGCGAGAAGAAAAAAACCGTAACCCACCGCAAAAAGAATACCTACCCTTTATTTTGTATATATAAGGGAACTCTCTGTGTAATCTTTCGTTTTGGTAAGCTTAAAGTCGCATACAATCACGGTATTGTAAGCGGTTTTATATATTCGTAATATACAACATGTTTGTTGTATAAAACATGTATTTCCACATTTTGTGGAAAAATTTCCGTACTATTTAACATACAAAACCCATTGTATTTTAACAAATCAGTGAATAATACTGAAAAAAAGTGGTGCTATATTTTTTTTTTTAGAATTAGTTTTTAAATCTTTGTAGAAGAACAAAAGATAAGGACACGATTTCAAAGCGCGCATTTTTAAAAAGCAGTTCATTTTTCAAGGTAATATTTCGACTGTTTTAATGAAGGTTAATGTTTAAACGATTAAATTGATTAAGGAAAAATTGACCCACACCCTTGACAAATTCTAAAGGGGGGGTTATCTTGTCCCTAATATAGCATAAAAAGGTTTTTAGTCAGTTCATAAAATTTGTATTTTTCATATAACCAAATTCATACTATGGTAAATGTTTCTACTCCCTCAAAGAATTTAAGCGCCCTGCTTACACGATTTACTATTAAGCGTCAAAATTTAGTCCAATATATATTTCCGTCATCCTCAAAAATTCGATGTTATATGAAAAACACATCTACCTTTTCAACTATTAGAATGTATGTAGCCATTGTTATGTTGGCTCTTTTGTCGTTTCCGACACAAGATGCCAATGCTTATGGTTGCTATAATGGCGGTGCCAACCAGTATGGAACTGCAGGAATCGGGGCATATTTCCCCGCTTGTGCTAATCAGCAGATATTGGTGGCAAGCACCCAGTATGTACACATGCGCCTCGAGAACGGGCATACTTACACCTTCTTTACTAATGGTGTGAATTGGACCGCTTATATGACCCTATGGTATTATAACGGAAGTGCCTGGTATCCTTGGCAAAATGGAACCAATTCACTTACAGTGAACGGTGCATACACGGTGTATACTTCAGACATGTTAATAACTTGCTATTATGGTACTGATTGTTCTGGTGCACTCAATTCGCCAGCTTGGAACGGCAATTCAACCACTTTAAATTATAGAGCAGATGCTGCAGGTACGCCTAGCATAAGCCGGTCTCATTCTGTAATATGCAATGGATCGGTTGTTACCTTTACAGGTAATGATGGCGGATACGGAGTTGTGGAAGATTTAGAATATCAATGGAATACTACCGGTGGTGCCTGGACAAGTGCTGGCACAGGTCCAAGTTGGGGTTGGGCAGCCAGTAGCCCGGGAAGTACATTATATGTAAGAGCAAGACAGCGCAATGGACCTTGTTATGCTTACTCAAGTGCTACATCTGTATATATAGATGGATATCCTTCTGCAGGTAGTATAAGTTTAGATAAATCGGAGTATTATGCTGGCGAGGTTGCTTACTTCACCAATTCCGGAGGCACAAATCCGGTAGCTTGGCAATATTCATGGAACAATACTTCAAGTTGGAGTGGCGATTGGCAATCAGGATTCCCTACAGCATCATGGGGCACTGGGGGCGCTCAGGGACAAACCTTATATGTAAGAGCGGTTTACCAAAGTACTGGCGGAGGAGGATGCAGAACTTACTCAAACTATGTAGGTATTAAAGTTAATTATCCTAACGTAGGTTGGACGGGTAACTCCGGAGCCAATGGTGCTACGCCAGGTGCCTGTGGTGCATACGGTAGTAACTTCTGTGCCGGTAGCGGTACTGAAACAGCCATATATCTAACCCCGGGTGTAAATTATACCGTTAATAATGTGGGAGGTACTTCCTGCAGTGGAACTGCAATGAATAATGCATATATACAAGTATGGACTCCTACAGGTGGCACTGAATGCGGTTGGACAGCTATTGGCTACCCGGCACTTAACACCTACGATTTTACAGCTGTTGCATCTAGTTATGCAAACGGGTATCATATTGCTACAGTTTCACGCAGTGCTTATGTAGATGGAAATAGTTGCGGAGGCGGTGAGCAAAATGTGGCTGGTGTTTCTGCTGTATTAAGATACAGACAGAATACCACTATTACTAACAATGCCAGCACAGCTGCCGTATGTTCAGGAACTAATAAGTCATTACCCTACATATTAAACGGAACGCATAATAATCCGGCTGTAACTTGGTCTATTGCAGCAACTACCGGCTCGGCAGGAGGTACTATTACGCAGGGTAATCCCGGTAATCTCTTAACAGCTGGTGCGGGTACTGTTACCGTTAGATGTCAGGTTGGTGTTTGCTTCGCAGACAGAACATTCACTGTTTATAGCAATACCAATAATGCAGGGTCTATCAGTCTTTCATCAAGTCTTATATGTCCGGGTACTGGTGTAACTATCAATAACGTTACTTCGGCTACAGCTGGCACACCTAATGATGGCAGTGCCCCTAACTACTACTACTATTATAGTCTTAACAATAACGCTAGCTATGGGGCTTACTTTGCTACTAATACAACCGGCACAGTAGCTTTACCATCAGCCGTTATTAATACTCCTGGAACTCACTATATTGCTCGTAATGTCAAGTTTACATGCGGTAATGAATTAAATAACCCATCTACATTAAATATCCCTATTACAGTATTGCCAACTACGGCCAGCACACCAGCAACAATAGCAGGTTCAACTACTGCTCCAGGTTCTTCTTGCAGTTCAATCACTGCAAACTGGAATACTGCAACAGGTGTACAGTATTACTTATTAGATGTTGATGATAACTCAGATTTTAGCAGTCCGGTTTTGAATAATGCCAACGTAGGTACTCTAACCAGCTATCCGGTTGCAAGTCTTTCTGCAGGCACAACCTACTACTATAGGGTAAGGGCTCAGGGTTGTTCGGCTACAACCGGATACTCCAACGTTTCTTCGGGCACAACTCTTCCTCAAACACCGGATGTTCCTAACACCGCTTCAAGCTCAGGATCAGCCATAGGATGTACTGCCTTTACTGCTAACTGGCTTTCTTCGTCACGTTCTACCTCTTACTTCTTACAAATTGATAACAACTCAGATTTCAGTTCTCCAATTTTTAGTAGTAATGTTGGAAACGTTACGTCATATACTCAAAGCAGTGGTTTATCTGCAGGTAATGCCTATTACTATCGTGTAGCGGGTGTGAACGTGTGTGGAACCAGTTCGTATTCTGCTAACGTTACTGTTAATATGTTACCTTCTACACCTCCGGCACCATTGGCAACGATAGGTACAGCGGGTTGCAATTCATTTACAGCCAATTGGAATCATGCAGGAGTAGCCCCAGGTAACAACGCTACTACTTACTTTATTGATATTTCAACTTCAGCAACTTTTGCTACGCTTGATATCCGTAGTAATCATCCGGTAGGATATACTACTAGTTTTACACAAACAGGTTTGGCTGCTAATGCCACCTATTATTACCGCGTGAGAGGTGCCAACACCTGCGGTGGCAGTGGTGCTTCTTCTAATACTGTATCAGTAGTTACTTTACCTCCGGCACCTACGGCACCAACAATAGGCTCAGGAACAGGAATTGGTTGTACTTTCTTTACAGCTAACTGGGGTTCTTCAGCGGGAACTGCAACTTACTATATCGACTTATTGAATTCATCAGGAGGGCTTATCCGAACGGATGTAGTTGATGCATCGTCTTATCCGAATGGAGCTAGCGGAACCTTTACTTTTCCTCCGGGATCTTCGGCAGACGTGATTGCACAAAAGGCTTGTGAATCAGTTTATGGGGCAGGAAACTGTTCAATAGGTAATTGCGGTAACTTTACTTACTACTACCAAACTGGAGCTCCTTCATGTGATTGCAATAAACCAACAGGTTCATATGAATTTATTTTTCATAATGCAGGTTACACAACTGTAGGTAATGATTATGGTGGACAAAGCACCAGTATTATAGGAGCTGTTCCATTTACGCGTGTAAAAACTTCTGGAACATGTGATGCAAATTCATGGACACTTTCTCAGGCGAACCTCGGAACTGCAGCATCTTCGGCAACTAGTTTCCTTGAAACAGGCTTAAATGCCGGAGTGACCTATTCTTACAGGGTAAGAGCTGGTAACAACTGTGGTATAAGTGCTAACTCTGCAACTTCAGGTCCTGTTACTTTATTGCCAGCCGCAGCGGATGTTCCGCTTTCAGCTGCGCCTGGTGCAGCTACCTGTTCTTCGATTACCGCTAATTGGGGAACGTCAGCGAGGGCTACGGCCTACCTATTAGATATTTCCACTTCTCCAACTTTTGCAACTCTTGATATACAGAGTAGTCTGAACTTGGGAACTGCAACTACCTTTACTCAA
>JAZKEP010000020.1:0-3140 GCA_040387015.1 Bacteroidota bacterium | reverse complement strand
AAAGCCTATACCAACGCGCAAGGCAAGTTTACACTGGTTACTAATCTGCTGCACTCGCAAACCCTGCTGGCCAAACGCAGCGGCTACTCCGATGCCGAAATAGTGATTGAGCTGAAAGAGGGAGAAGAGAGTTTTTGTGCGGTGAAAATGGATAGGCTTGCCGAGTGAGAACCGGCAATTGCAGATTTGTTTTTGTTTCGGGAATTGAGGTTAGTTTTAATGTGTAATTAAAAAGGATGAAAAAGATTCTACTCGCGCTGCTTATTGTTGTTTCATTCTTCAGCGCAAAAGCTCAGTGGGTGAGCATTCCGGATACTGTTTTTGGGAAGTGGCTTAAAGGAAGCTACCCTGCATGTATGCAGGGAAATAGTAGTATGGGCTGGCAGATGGATACAAGTTGCCCGGCAGTGCTAACGGAAACTAACATTGACTGTAGCAATCAAACTATAAATGATATTACAGGCATTCAGTATTTCGATGATCTTGACAGTTTAAATTGTTCGCTTAACAGGCTTACCACCGTTCCCCCGTTACCCAGTCAATTAGTTTTCTTTCTATGCTATTATAATAAAATTACAAGCTTACCTCCTTTACCCATTAACCTAAGAGAGTTAGGTTGTTCGCAAAATAAACTGACGACTCTTCCTCCGTTACCGAATAGTATAAAATGGCTTCTTTGTACTCAAAACCAGCTTACAGTTATTCCCGAATTGCCTGATTCGCTTTATTATTTATGGATATCAGACAATCCCATTATCTGCATGCCGCGATTAAAGCGGATAGTTGATTTACAGTATTTAAGAGACACTCTTATTACCTGCCTCCCTGATTCAGGAAACGTAACTAACAGTGTGCCTTCCTTAAGTTCCTTGCCGATTTGCGATTCTTCAAACACCAATCATTGCCCTTATTGCCATGCCTTTTTTAGTATTTATCCGGATTCTATTAATCAAGGCGTATATTATGGTTATAACCTTAGCAGCGGAAGTAACCTTACAGATTACTTATGGGAATTCGGTGATGGTGCCACATCACCTCAGCAATTTCCCTCGCACAGTTATTCGCAGCCAGGTCAGTATCATGTTTGTTTAACTGTAAGTGGTGCGGATTGCACTAATACTTATTGCGATTCTTCTTTTTATGTATTTAAAACAGAAGCAGGGTTGATGAGTCAACTGAATATTCTAAATCCGGCAACTGGTATTCATCAATCCGCAATCGACATTCCGCAATTCGGAATACACCCTAACCCCGCATCTACCAACGTTACCATAAGCATTGATGAAAGCATGCTTGGCAGCACCGCCACTGTTACTGATGTAACCGGAAGAAAAATGGCGGCTGTTCAACTTGTAACTTCTAACCTGCAACTTGCAACCGACCATTTCGCCAACGGAGTTTACTTTGTTACGGTGAGCAATGAAGAAGAAAGAAGCTTCACTAAAAAATTAGTGGTAAGTAAATAGCTTCGCAATTATGACAAGCACCTATTACCGCCCCATTACTGCCGCTCCCGAAAAGTTAGTTGAGAATGGTCTATACAACCTTGGCTGTTTCGATACGCCCGTAAAGCAAGCCAACCTGCTCGATTTTCCTTCGCCTTATAAGTTGCCATTGCCACAAAGTGTAAAGGCTTTGCAACTGCGCGAATGGCAGGCGTTTCAAATGCGCGGCAATGACCATTTTATTATGGTGGCCATTTACAATGCCAAAAAGATTTCGCTGGTGCAGTTTATTGTTTACGACATAAAGAATAACCACAAAGTAAAGTACGAAAAGAAGGTGGCCCCCTGGAGCCTGACAGTTCCCGATACGCTGTTTAATTCCGAAGCTTCTTACGACAGCAGCAACTTTTCGTTGAAAGCCCGGCATGACCTTGCCAAGGGCAGACTTGAGCTCACCGCAAAAATAAAAGGCTTTGGAAACCTGCCCGATGTAGATGGACATTTTTACGGCACTCATGATGTAAGGCGATATACGCCTATGGTGGTTTGCAATCCCTTCTCCTCCGGCCGGGTTATGTATTCGCATAAATGCCTGATGCCGATGCACGGAGAACTAACCATTGGCGATAAGCATTTGCATTTCGAAAAAGAAAATTCACAACTGATACTTGACGACCACAAAGGCTATTACCCTTATCCAACCGTTTATGACTGGGTAACCGGCATGGGCTTCGATAAAGAAAACCGCATGGTGGGTTTTAACCTCACCAACAATCAGGTGATTGAACAGAAAACTTATAACGAAAACTGTTTATGGTTCAATGGCGAGCTTCATCCCCTGCCGCCTATTAAGGTAACGCGCCCCAGCGGTGTAAAGGATAAATGGCTGATAAAAGATGAACACGATATGGTAAACCTGGAGTTTACGCCTGTTATCCATACTTCGGTAAATATAAATGCGCTCGTCATCCGCAGTAAGTACGAAGGCCCTTATGGTTTCTTTAATGGTTACCTACAAAAGACCACAGGGGAAAAAGTGATGATTGAAAATCTTTTCGGAATGGGCGAAGATTTTTATTTGCGAGCATAGGAAAGTGAATGCGTAGGCATAAGCTTAAAAAAAAGCAAAACGGAGAAACATTTAAAAATGTTTCTCCGTTTTGCTTTGTGCCCGAAGGGAGATTCGAACTCCCACACCCTTTCGGGCGCTACCACCTCAAGGTAGTGCGTCTACCAGTTTCGCCATCCGGGCTTTGAGAAGCGCAAATATAAATTTGAATCTTGAATTGAGAATTTTGCACGTTTCTTTTTACAGCAATTTGTTGTTTGGTTCGGGGAAGTTAGGCTTTACACAAAACAAAAACCCGCCTTTTACAGCGGGTTTTCTTTTGTCTGGGTGGCGGGATTCGAACCCACGACCTCTTGCACCCCATGCAAGCACGCTACCGGACTGCGCCACACCCAGAAACAAAAATCTTCCTCGATTTTTTGTGCAAACAATTTCCGGGACTTACATGTTGAGGTGAACTTCACCCCAGACGCGACAAATATATTTGAAGATATGGCATTGCAAAACCGTTTTCAGTGCCGCGAATAGTCTTAAACTCTGTTATTAAGCATCGGTTACTTTGTGCTGTTTTTCTATTTTTACGTCCCTATGGCAGAATACATTGTTAGCGCCCGCAAATACCGCCC
>JAZKEP010000019.1:5110-6821 GCA_040387015.1 Bacteroidota bacterium | reverse complement strand
GATGGGCATAGTTAATGGCATCAATAAAAGCTGAGAAGGTGTTATGGCCTGTGCCTCTTTCAATAAAGAAAAAGTCACCTTCGTTATCTACATCATATCCAATGGCATGGGGCAGCTGTTTCAGAATGATAATTACCCCTATGGCGGTTAACATTCCTTCAATGACATTCGAAGGCAGATAGTTTGAAATAGTGCCGGCTTTTGCAAACCCTAATATGATTTGTATAGCACCCGCGATAACGACTGCCATCAGGAATGCCTCGTAGGAACCCAAACTTGTAATGGCTGCAAAAACAATTGCCGTAAGTCCGGCAGCAGGCCCCGCAACACTAAGTTGTGAATGGCTCAAAAATCCCACTACAATACCGCCCACTACTCCCGATATGATACCGGCAAACAAAGGAGCCCCGCTGGCTAAAGCAATGCCAAGGCACAACGGAAGCGCCACTAAAAAAACCACAAGTCCTGATAGAATGTCTGTCTTAAAAAACTGAGAGTATAATTTCATTGATTATAGAAAAAAGGGGTTAGTAAAATAATTGGTTAAATGAAAAGGAGTGGAGGACTGGTTCGTATTGTCTTGTACTGTTATGGGAATGTAATGCCATGAATTACACAGCAGACCCAATCCAAGGATACAGCCCTAAAAGACGAGAAATACGAACTATTAACCTAAAAAATCGGGTGGAGGCGAAACGTTATCGCTTATAAATTGGTCAGTGATTCTGACTTTTGCATCGGATATGTATATCCGGTTATCTTCCATAAAAAGAGAAGCTATAGTAAGATGAGATTGGCTTTTGAAATGTTTAAGATTATCAGGGTCTTCGTTCCCGCTGTTGTGTTTCGTTTCTTCTTCGGTCATGTTAAGCATGCTTACGAAAGCTGATTTATCGCGGGCATAGGAAGAAGCAAGCTGGGTTACACCCAAACAGTGCAATAAAATAATAAAGGCTAAAAAATATCGAAGTGTTTGTTTTATCATTTGCTATGCCCGCAAACATAATTTAAATCAGTTTTAACAGGCTACAGTTGCCAACAAAAAATGTTAAGCAATAATCAGGAATCATTTACATGTATAAAAAATCCCTCCTGAAACTTTTCAGGAGGGATGCAATTCCGTTGTGGGAGTCCGGATGGCTTATTTATTCACCACCATTCTCACCACTTTATTATTTACACTTACAAAGTAAAGTCCGTTTGCAAAGTCAGAAGTGTTGATGCCTATCTGGTTTACACCAGTTATCAACTCTTTATTCATCATTACTAATTCTCTTCCCGTAACATCCACTACACGGATAGCAACTTCCGATGAAGAGGAAGCAGAAACTTCCAACACGGTTAAGCCATTATTAGGGTTCGGATTCAAACGGATGGTCTGAACGGTTTGTTCCACATCATTTATTCCAACAGTGGTTACAGTAGCAGTAGCTGTTTTGGTGCAGCCTCTGGCACTTGTTACAGTTACAGTATAAGTTCCAATAGCAGTAACGGTAGCCGTTGCTGAAGTGCTGCCAGTTGACCAGTTGTAAGTGGCTCCTGCTAGGTTATCGGCAGTAAGTGTTACAGAAGGCAAGGAACCGCTCTGTGAAATGTTTACAGTTAAAGCATAGTTGATAGGTGAGGAAGTGTAGTTTTCATCCTGCGGAGAAAACTCAGCCCAGCAAGAAGCCCAGTTTTCAGTGCCGAAGGCACCTCTGAAAGCTGTTGT
>JAZKEP010000019.1:0-5100 GCA_040387015.1 Bacteroidota bacterium | reverse complement strand
CGCTCAGTTTCGTATTTGTGAAACTTGCACCGCTTAAAGCAGCCGAGTTTGCCTGAAGTGTAAAGTTAAACTGATCAGGATTTCCGTAAGGGTAAACAAGTTTTACCTCATCATTCGCGTTGCCACCATAAACAGTATTGGATGTGGAAGGATTAGCAAGGTATAAACTATCGAATGTCGACTCATAGTATTGCTCTTTGCATCCGGCAATAATATTGTTCTTAAATTCGAGTGTATCGTTGGTAGCTTTGGTTTGAGTGCCGGTACCTTCAATACGAAGACCGCGCTTGTAACCCATAAACAAAGAGTTGAAAATATTAAGACCCGTGTTTCTTCTCAGTCGTGCTCCCCATCCGTATTTAGCATCAATGGTTGATGAAACTGTAGCCGCAGGACCTACCACTGTAATGTTGCTGAAAACTGCTTTAGTGTAAGGGTCGTTATAGGTTCCGTTAGCATCGTTATCCGATTCAAAACCATTCGACACATCGCCCTGGTCGGCAATTGTATCTACCCGAATTACTAAACCATGTTGAACTGTTCCGCTGAAACCGTTGTCGGTATCAAAATCATCATCGCGAAGCCCGTAAGATATAAGATGGTTTGCGTTTACTGTTCCGCCAAACCATTCGTAGCCATCATCCTGGCCAAAGCTTAGCATGATATGATCAAGCTTAGTGCCGCTGCCAACACCGCCCATAGTCAAACTATTCAACTCAGTATTGCTTCCGCAAACAAAACCTGCGTATTCAATTCTTACATAACTTAAAACGCCTGAGTTATCAGCAGGGTTACTTCCACCAAAATCGTAATCGGTAGTATTGCCACACTCCAAGCGTCCCTGAACTGAGTTGCCGCCTCCGTCTTTAAAGTTTACGGGAGCCAAACCACAAATGGCTATACCTGCCCAATCAGCCCGCGAACGTGAGCCCGCAGCTTGGTTCGAAGTAAAAACTATCGGTTGCTCGGGTGTTCCCTGAGCCACGAGTTTACCACCGGAGGCTACCACCATACGGCTAAGCGTAGTTTTGTCGCCTTTTACAATAGTTCCTTCCTGAATGGTAAGTGTGGCACCGCTCTTTACTATAATGTCGCCATAAAGAATGTAAGTGTTGTTGTTGGTCCAGTTAGTGTTGGTAGTAATGGGGGCAGTTACACTAATATTAGCTGCTTGTGTTTGAAAAGCCATAAGCACAATTGCTATGGCGAACAGTTTTTGTAGAATTTTTTTTGTCATGTGTTTTTCTTTTTTAGATGGCGCAAAGGTGCCGTGGCAGCATAACCTATAAGTTGTGTGAAGGTTAAATAATTGTGTGCGCCTGTATTTAATAACCGCGCAGACAAAGAGCATTTCCGCCAAAGCGGAACGCAATACTCAGCCATCTTCTTTATTGGCATATGAAGCGAAAGTTATTTGTGCAAGAAAAAAATTGCTTGCCGGGTTAGCAGCGTTGGTAAACGATTGAACCAAACCCTTATCCGGTATCAGGAAATGATTTTCCGTGGTGGAGAAATTTACTTCCGGCCAACATTCCCGGTCTTCCGTGCATCGGAAATATGCTCCGGAGCTGCCCGCAAGCTGAAACCGCTTCAACGGAAACCGGTTCCGCCCTGGCGGATGTTAATTTTGCTTGTCGGGAAGATTCTTCCGCAAGAACGGAAGCCCATTCCGATAAGGCGGAAGTTGATTCCGCAAAGGCGGAAGCCGATTTTGCATGGGCGGAAGACCATTCCGCTAAGGCGGAAGCTCATTCCGCACACACGGAAGCTCATTCCGCACACACGGAAGCCCGTTCCGCTCGGCTTTTAAGGCATTTTCGGCAGGCGGAAGATCAATGTTGCCACTTTGGCAATAATTTTTGGTTGTTAAAAGTTAAACGACACCTGCACCGAGTAAGTGCGGTAGTTTTTCTGGCTTAGCACCACCGCGTCTTTATCTTTCTGGTAATAACGCTCTTTGTTCGGTTGCTCGTTTTGGTAGAAAATACTTTTAGCCGCAATCAAATCGCTGATGGTAAAGCGCACCATACCTCTTTCTTTCCAAAACTTCTGGCTGATTTGAAAATCGAGCAAAGGCCTCCAGTGCTCATACCAGGCGGGGTTGCCCACTTCGCCCGTTGCATATAAGCGCTGGCCAACATGATTATATAAAAACGATGCTCCTGTTCCTGTTTTGGCATGCACATAGTTTAATCCCAAATTAACAATATATGGGCTCTGCCCCTGCATGGGGCGCACCTGTTCATCGCTACTATTGTTTTTTACATTGCGTAAATCCACCTGGCTCCGGATGTAAGAAAGATTGGCAACAAACACCAGGTCTTCTAATTTTTTAGAAGCAAAGCCGAAGTTTTTACGCACTTCAATTTCGCCACCAATTAAAAATGCTTTGCCCGAATTGTTGTAAAGAAACTGGGGCACACCGCCCGCTGCCATGGAAGTAAGTTCAATGGTGTTAGTAAAATGCTTGTAGAACACGCTGGCATTTATGCTTTGTCCTTTACCCAAAAACCATTCGTAGCGTAAGTCGGCATTGTGTATGAAAGTTTGCAGCAGGTTTACGTTACCGGTAAGGTTAACGTCACGTAAAAAATCGTAGTAAGCAAAAGGCGATGCTTCGCGAAACTCAGGGCGGCTCATGCTCTGGCTATAGGAGGCGCGAAGGTTCATGGTTTCGTTCAGTTTATAAATTAAGTTGATGGATGGCAGCAAAGGAAAAGATGATTTCACGTTTCCGAGAGAATCAGCTTTGTAAGCTCCGCTGAAATACTCTTTTACATAAGTGCTGTCGGTTAGTTTGGTTTTAATGATAGGCGGCTCGGGGTCCATCGGTATTACTTCAAAACCAATATTGGTTGGCGAAGTAAGTTCCTGTTTAAAATGCTCAAAGCGGAAACCCCAAACCATTTTAAAACGCTCGGTGAAATTATTCTCCATCATGGCGTAAGCTGCATGTATTTGCGATTTAGCTGTGTACATATCCGAAGGAAAAGCCACCTGGTTTAAAGTAAGTTTGCCATTGTCAAAGTTCTGCTGATTGATGATGTTATCAACGTTCGGGTCCTGTAGTAAACTATCAGCACTGTTACTGGTGTAGTCAAAGAAAAGATTTCGCGCCTCAAAGTTACGCTGACGATGCTGGTAGGCGTACCCAACCGTTACCGTCTGCTTATTTTTTAAAATATCGAAAGGTATAGCTAAGTCGGCTCCTGCATTGTAAACGCGCTCGTTCAATTTACTGTTGAACATGGCACTCAGCTTAGGGTCGCTTCCACCATTCTGAATTTGATAAAGAAAAGGATCATTCACCGTGTTTGGTCCCAGTGGTATTTCGCTGCTGTAAAAACGCTCGTAGCTGTAACGCATGGTTTTAGGTTGGTCGCGGTTTACAAAAGCTATCCCTCCGTTCCAGCGGAATTTAACTTGCTGCGTTCCTAATACATGTTCTCCCGATAAGTTTGTATTCAGAACTCTCGAGCTGATAAATTCCAAGCTTGTTCTGCGCTGTTCGGTCGAGCTGAAAATACTGATGCCGTTACGTTCGTAAGTGGTTTTGTCGCTGTTGATAGTGTAAATATTCTTCCAGCTTATTTTGTGGTTGTTTTTTATCACTAAGCCCAGGTTGGCAAGCAAAGCGGCAGTTACCGAATTGTTGTAGCGGTCATCGTCATAATCGTAATACACTTCTTTGGTATAGTCGTAACGCGTGCGGGTGCCAGCGGCATACTGCAAACTGTTGGCGTAAGAAAGCGCAAACACACCACCTAACTGAAAATCTTTTTTGCGCACAGCAAAACCACCGCTCAATTGTAAACTCTGACCCGGGTAAGCCATTTTTCTTTCATTCACTTTCCAGCTGCTGTTGTTCAGTTGCTTTCCCAGCTTTACCAGTGTGTCGCGGCTTCCGGGCGTTAGCTTCAAATCGTTCAGCGCAACAATGCCGGGGAAGTTATCAGGCAAAGGACGAACCTTAGTATCCAAACCAAGGAAATCAGTTTTACTTCCTTCGTAAGTTCTGAAAGGTTTAAAGGTGGTTCCTTCATTAAAACTGATGCCATAAGAAACATTAAAGAAGTTCTTTTCAGGAACATCGCGGGTATTCAACTGAATTAAACCTCCCGCCCATTCGCTGGGTAAGTTAGCCTGCCCTGTTTTCATGATAACGATGTTGTCGAGTATGTTGGAAGGGAACACATCAAAGGCGAATGCTTTTCTATCAGGCTCCGTGCTTGTAAGAATTGTATTATTCAGCATGGCCATATTATACCTGTCAGCCAAACCGCGGATGATGGCAAACTTTCCATCCTGAATAGTAGAACCACTCACCCTGCGTATAACATCACTTGAACTTTTATCCGGTGAGCGTTTCATCTCTTCCGATGAAATACCGCTTTGAATAACAGTGCTGTTGCGCTGCATCATTACAATGGCGCTTTCGTTATCGCGCTTAGTTACAGTTGCTGTCACTACTGCTTCTTTCAGCAGCACCACATCTTCAATCAAAGTCATGTAAAGGTTGGTAACATCATTCGGCTTCACCTGCACTTCATCCTGTTTATCCTGATAGCCGATGTAGCGCACTTTTACCTTATGTTTACCCGCAGGAACTTGCGGTATGGTGAAGTTACCGTCCAAATCGGTAGCGGTGCCTAAGTGGGCGCTGTCATCTACCACCACACTGGCGCCAATAATCGTTTCACCACTCTTGCCGTCTACTACCTTGCCGGTTACCACACCGGTCTGTGCGTAGGTGACGCTGAAAAGAAAAAGAGTAATATAAACAGAAGTAAAAATTTTGTGTGCCATAGCGTTTTTGTTTTGCTCCGCAAACGTAGCTTCGGCACAATAAGTTATTTTAAAGGGTGGGTTAAGGTTGTGTTAAGCATAGAGGTTAAGGGGCTTGCAACCATGCCACGCAGTGAAAAGAGGTAGCATAGTTCCGGGAGAATCATTCGCTTAACACCCATTGTCAACAGAACATTAACAGCAGGAGAGAAGCACTATTCTTTCGTTTAAGAGGGAAATCAGTAAACAATTAATCATTCAATAAACAGGGCTTAACAATGGCTTAACATACAGTTCTTCTCTTTGCAGCAGTAG
>JAZKEP010000018.1:14785-16117 GCA_040387015.1 Bacteroidota bacterium | reverse complement strand
AGTTTTACATTGGCGGCAATAGTTGCTGCTGTGGTGTGGATTCTTACTTATGTGGTGGTGATGAAGCTTAAAACCCCTAAATCTCCTTAAGTTTCGAAGTTGCGCCTCGCTAACACTCGAACAACCGGGGGGAAACTTAAATTATAATTTTAACAGTTGAATTCTGATCTCCGTGCGATGCATTTGATGCTCCATTCGATGCATTTGATGCTCCGTGCGATGAATTTGATGCTCCGTTCAATGAATTCGGTGCTCCGCACGATAAATATTGAACTTCGTGGGATCAATTTTGATTGCCGCACGATGAATTTCGAGCTCCGCGCGGTGAATTTTGAATTCCGCACGATGAATTTTGATTGCCGCGTGATAAATATTGAGTTCCGCGCCTTGAATACTGAACTACGTGTAATGAATTTTGAGCTGCAAGGCGTGTATGCTGGCCTCCAAGGGTTGTATTTGTCGCGGAGGTGAGTGCATTTTGGGTTGTTTTTGATGAAAATGGGGGAAAGAGGGGGTTTTAGATGGTTTTTCCTTGTTTACATGTTTAACCCATTTAAGGAGTAAAAGAAAGTACTATCCATTTACTTGATGTGGCATCATAAGTTAAAGTTACCGAACCTTCGCCAACGGTAACAAGATTCGCTGACAGTGTGTTGATTTGATTAGCCGCCCCACTGGTTGCAAGATTGGTTATGGTCATGGGTTGTGTTGTGGTATTGTAGAGAATTAAAACCCTGCCATCAACACCCCCGGTAAAACCGGTAACGTTAAATGCCCCTGTAGGTCCGGTAATGCGATAAAAAGTCATTGTATCAACAGCGGTAATATCACTGTTAGCACCGGTAGCAAGAGTTAATGTCTTTTGGCGTAATGCAATATCGCCATTTACATCAACGCGTGCGGCAGGTGTGGTAGTATTAAATCCACTTCTGCCATTTTTAAGAATGGTAAATGCATTTGAGCGGTTTGCCGTAGCAGAACCGGTACCTATACCTATACTAAAAATGCGGTCCCTTCGATCAAAAGTAGTAGCACTAGTAGGAGTATAACGGGCAGCATAAGAGCCCGCCACAAATTCGCCATATGAATAGGCATAATTGCCGATACCCAATGCCTGCGAGTAGCTTCCGTTGGCGGTGTCAATGTTGCCAATAGAAAGTGCATGATTACCCGAGGCAATATTTGATTGACCGATTGCGAGGGAGTAACTGCCAGATACGGTGTTGAATTGCCCCAACGCGATACCGCTGTTAGGGGAAGTAACGGTATTGCCTAAACCCATAGCAACAGAGCCGGCACCCGAAACAGTATTGCTCTCTCCTGTAGCAAATG
>JAZKEP010000018.1:0-14685 GCA_040387015.1 Bacteroidota bacterium | reverse complement strand
CCATGCCACTGCTCAGGGAAGTAACGGTATTACCTGACCCCATAGCAACAGAGCCGGCACCCGAAACAGTATTGCTCTCTCCTGTAGCAAATGAACTTTGACCCGTCACTCTGTTTAACCAACCCATGGCAACAGAATAAGGTTGAGTTGCACGGTTAGAAAGACCAACAGCAAAACTATAGTCGCCAATGGCACCATTTGCCCTGCCGAAGGCAGCAGATCCATAACCAACACTATCTAAATATCCGATAGCCGTAGAATAATCGCCAAGAGCCAAACAACCCAAACCACCCAGCAGGGAATAAGAACGACTCTGATTATTCGATTGCCCGAATGCCAATGAGTAACTGCCCGATACATTGTTGAGGAAACCGAAAGCCATGCCACTGCTCAGGGAAGTAACGGTATTACCTGACCCCATAGCAACAGAGCCCGTACCCGAAACAATATTGCTCTCTCCTGTAGCAAATGAACTCTGACCGCTTGCTGTGTTGTTTTTCCCCTGTGCAAAAGAGTTTATCCCAATGTTGGCGTTATCCCATTGGGTACCGTTTACGTACCCAGCCCTGAAAGCTGCTTTCTGAGGTATCCACATCATACGGGTTCCTTTTCCGCTTATAGGCGTTACTCCGGTCGCAGAGTCACCCGTGGCGAGAAGGGCACCTCCTGTATCTATTCTTAATGCTTCAATGCTATTTCTTTTGAATATTACATCAGCATCGTTAGTAGAGCCCATGAAGTTGGTAGAAAGGACACCCGCGTTTCCGGTAAGGAGCCATCCCGAACCTCCACCTCCACCTGCAGCCCATACCGGAGGTACGGAAGGCCCAGCCGAAGTAAGCACCTGACCGGCAACTCCGGGATTATTGTTTGGCATAAGGGCTTGATCGAACCGCAAATTACCCCCCACGTACGCGGGAACATAAAGTGGAGTATAAACCCCCCAACGGGTCGCACCATCATAATATGCCAGGAACCCGGCACCAATACTATCATACCGAGCGCCCACCACAGCGGCCGAGCCTGCATAATCCTGATAGCTGTAACCGGCTATGGCAGCAGAGTAGGGATTTCCCCAATAGGAGTAAGCTTTAATACCTGCAGCAACATCGTTAACAGCCCATGACTTTCCATTGGCATTGCCGGCAACAAAAGCATAAAGTGCCGAGGTATCGACCCCTTTTAAGTCGCTGTACAAATACACTAGACTGTTAACGTTGGGTAGATTCCCGATGCCGATATTTCCACCAGAAGCAATTCTCATGCGTTCGTTAGAATTAGTTACAAATGAGACATCAGTTTGGTCGATAGTTCCTATAAAATTATTATTTGCAGGAGATAAAAAGGTTGGTGCTGTAGTGCCAGTGTTGCCTTGCACCTTCCAAAACATACCTGCCGCAGAATTGGGGTTTTGGGTTTCGGCCTGTGCAAAGGCGCTGATTACCATAGGCACAATTAGCAGAATCAATAAAACGATTCTGATAAGTATAAAATTACGCATATCTAAAGTAGAGGAGGTCCATTTTAAAATTAAATAAGAATGCTGTATTCAAGTATAGTAAGTTCTATTACTTACTCCGTGTGCCCAGGTTAACAGGCTTGCCAATTCAAATTTAAACCCTTTCTGCATACTCTTAAAATTTTATTTACTGATGCAGAGACCCTTCACTAAGACTTCGAACTATGAATTAAAAGAAATCTTCGGCTACGAACCATCGTTAAAACCTCTCAAAAATTCCCGCATATTCGCACACAGCAATGAAGAAAATTCTTCTCTCCACATATCATTTCTTCCATAACAGAAAACCGCTTTTCTATGGCGTTACCGTTTTTCTTTTTGTGGTGTTGGGCTTTTTCGCTTCGCGAATTAAAATTGAAGAGGACGTAAACCGCCTGCTGCCCAATGGTGAGCAGACGCGGCAGATTACCGACATACTCAAGAGCGCCAACTTTGCGGATAAGATTATTGTGAAGTTTATTGCCCGGAAAGAAACTGAACCGGAAACGTTGATGACGATAGCGGATAGTTTTGAGCAACAGCTACTGCAAACACATCAGGCGGAGATTGCCTCGGTAAAAAAAACCGTAAGTGATGAAACCACCTTCGCCATTTATAATACGGTTCACCAGAACCTTCCTGTTTATCTGGAAGAAGCAGATTACCGCGCCATCGATTCGCTGATTGATCCCGCACAAATTTCTGAAACCCTCAAAAACGATTTTGCTGCGGTTACTTCAGCACAGGGGATGGTGCTTAAAAAAATAATTGCCGATGACCCCATTGGTGTTTCAACTATTGCCTTACGGAAACTGCAACAACTGCAAACCGATGAAAGCTATGAGTTATATGACGGTTATATTATGTCGAAAGACCGCAGAAGTTTGTATCTGTTTGTTACACTAAAAAGTGCTTCGGGTGAAACAGGCAAAAATGTGAGGATAGTGGAGGGCATTGACCGCATTATTGCTTCGCAACAGTCTGCTGAGAGTGGCGTGGAGATTCTTTACTACGGCAATTCGGTGGTGGCAGTGGGCAATGCGCGTCAACTTAAGCAGGATTCTATACTGACCCTGAGCATTACTGTAGTGGCTATTCTTTTGTTTATCGGTTTCTTTTTCCGCAGAAAGCGTGTGGCGCTTATTATGATGCTGCCCGTTTTGTTTGGCGGTGTGTTCTCACTTGCCATTATCGCTTTAACACGCGGAACTATTTCGAGCATTGCTTTGGGAGCAGGTTCAATTGTGTTGGGTATAGCAGTGAACTACTCGCTGCACTTTTTCAGTCACTACAAGCACTGCCGCTCGGTGGAGCAAACCATCAGCGATTTGATTTCACCCATGACCATTGGCAGCATTACTACGGTGGGTTCATTCTTTTCGCTCATGCTGCTGCAATCTCAGATACTGAACGACTTTGGTTTGTTTGCGGGTTTGAGCCTGACAGGCGCTACCATTTTCGCGCTGGTGTTTCTTCCACATTTTGTGCCACCCCCTAACCCCCTAAAGAGGGAACTGCTAAGCAGGAATACAAGTGAGCGGATTGAGAAGATGCTTGATTTTAAGATTAACTATCCGGGTGTTGTGTTTGTTATGATTGTTGCCTTCACGGTTTTCTTTTTTCATTATGCAAAGCAGGTAGGTTTCGAAAGCGATTTGAACCGGATGAACTTCATGAATGAAGAAACCCGCAAAGCGCAGAAGGAAATTGACATTACACAGGATGATACTTCGAAGTTGGTGTTTATTGCCGTGAACGGAGCTACACAAGAGGAGATGTTGCAGAACAATGAAGTGTTGCTACAACAACTGCATGAAGCGCAACAAAAAGGATGGCTTGAGAAATACTCTTCGTTCAGTCGTTTTATCCCTTCGAAAAAACAGCAGGAGGAAAAAATTGCGCGCTGGAACAATTACTGGACGATAGAGAAAAAAGAAAATCTGATGGTGACTTTAAAGCGTGAAGCAGCAAAGGCCGGCTTCATTGCTAATGCGTTCGCCAGCTTTGAAACTTTGCTGAACAAGAATTATACACCCGCCACTGATGAAGATTTTGCGCCTATCAAGGAAGCTTTTGGAAACGAGTATCTCATTACCGAAAAAAATAAACAGACTGTTATAAATGCGGTAATGGTTGACAAAGCCCAACGCAAACAACTTTATGCGGAGTTAGATAAACATCCGTTTACCGTGGTGCTCGACAAGCAGATTATCATGAGTAAGTTTTTTGAAATAATTGCGAGCGATTTCAATTCTATTTTGCTTTATACTTCGCTGCTTGTCTTCCTTGCTTTGCTTATCAGCTACGGTAGACTTGAATTGACCATCATCACTTTCCTGCCGATGGTAATCACCTGGATTTGGATACTGGGCATTATGGGGTTGGCAGGATTGAAATTCAATCTTATCAATATCATCATCTCTACTTTCATCTTCGGCCTTGGCGATGACTTCAGCATTTTTATTACCGATGGCTTGACTGAAAAATTCAAGCGCGGCAAAGAAGTGCTTGCCTCACACAAGGTTTCTATCTTTCTCTCGGCTGTAACTATCCTGATTGGTTTGGGTGCGCTTATCTTCGCGAAGCATCCTGCATTGCGCTCGATTGCGTTAATCTCCATCATCGGTATTTTCTGCGTGGTAGTTATCGGGCAAACGGTGCAGCCGTTTCTCTACAACTTCTTTATTCAAAGCAGAAAGGAAAGGAATCTTCCACCCTGGACGATTCCTACACTCATCTTGTTTTGGATTGCTTTCGGCTATTATGTTACGGTTTCGCTGTTTGCTTCTTTAATCGGATACATCCTGTTGTATCTCGTTCCTTATCCGGAAATAAAAAAACGCAAACTATTCTTCCATCATATTGTTTGTAATGCGCTGAGGGTTCTTACTTACATGATGGTGAATGTTCGGAAGACACACATTGGCAAAGAGCGGATGGATTTTTCGAAGCCTGCAATCATTATTGCCAATCACGCTTCCTTCCTTGATATCCTGGTAACGGTAATGCAACATCCTAAGCTGATCCTGCTCACCAACAAATGGGTATATTATTCTCCTGTGTTTGGCAAAGTTGTTCAACTGGCAGATTACTACCCTGTGATGGAAGGTGTTGACCCTGCCATTGAGAAATTCGTTGACATTGTAAAAGATGGCTATTCAATTGTAATCTTCCCTGAAGGTACACGTTCGCCTGATGGTATGCTGAAACGCTTTCATAAAGGAGCTTTCTATTTGGCTGAGCAATTGAAGATTGACATTGTCCCCATGTTGTTGCACGGCACAGGCGATACCATTAAGAAAGGCGACTTTATGGTGATGAATGCTTCTATGACCATGAAGTTTCTTCCTCGCATTAAACCCGATGACAAAACTTTTGGAGAAGGATATACAGAGCGGACGAAAAAGATTTCGCGCTACTTTAAAGCAGAATTTGAAAAGCTAAAAGAAGAAAAAGAAACAGCAAGATATTTTCGTCAGCGCCTTCGCATGAATTACGTGTACAAAGGGCCTAAACTGGAATTGCTCGCAATAAAGGAAACTAGGAAGGAAATTTTTTATGAAGCTTTGAATGAAGTAATACCCCGTGATGGAAATGTTACGATTCTTGGTTCAGGATATGGATTTGAAAGTTATATGCTTCATTTTACAGGATGGAGAAGAAATGTAATCGGCATTGATTCAAACGAAGAGAAGATTGAAATTGCGAATAATTGTTTCTCAAAAAATGAGAAGGTGAATTTTGTTCGTGCGGATGTGATGGATTATGAGTTGGAGAAGAGTGATGCGTTTATCATGAATGAAAAGAATCTTTCATTAAAGCAGGATGAGATGAAAATACTTTTAAAGAAGTGTCAAGAGAACCTGAATCAAGATGGAATAATTATTTTTATTGGCAACCGGCCGGATTGGAGCGGATTTCCGTCAGAAAGAGTTTTTGAATTGGCATTTATATTACGGAACTAATCCACAGTATGCCGCTAGCTTCGCCAGGCACCTTTAATTTATATTTTCGCCACCATGCAATTTAATTTACTGGCAGAGTGTAAGGATACAAAGGCGCGCGCAGGAGAAATCTTTACAGACCACGGAAAGATTGAGACTCCCATTTTTATGCCGGTAGGAACTTTGGGAGCCGTTAAGGCCGTACAAATGAGTGAGTTGAAAAACCAGATTGGTGCGCAAATCATTCTTGGCAACACCTATCATCTATACCTGCGGCCGGGCACAGCCATCATTGAAAAAGCTGGCGGGCTTCATAAATTCAACGGATGGGACAAACCCATACTTACTGATAGCGGAGGTTTCCAGGTTCATTCACTTTCATCCATAAGAAAGATAAAAGAAGAAGGAGTTGAGTTTCGCAGCCATATAGATGGATCCAAACATTTTTTTTCGCCTGAAGGAGTGATAGATATTCAACGGAAGATTGGTGCAGATATCATTATGGCCTTTGATGAATGCACCCCTTATCCTTGTGAATTAGACTACGCTAAAAAATCAATGCACCTTACCCACCGCTGGTTAGAAAGGTGTGTAAAGCGTTTTGCCGAAACAGAAAATGCTTACGGCTATTCTCAAACTCTTTTTCCGATTGTGCAGGGAAGCGTTTACAAAAATCTGCGGAAAGAGTCGGCTGAGTTTATTGCCTCCATGGGTGCCGAAGGAAATGCCATTGGCGGCTTGAGTGTAGGTGAACCCGATGAGGATATGTATGAAATGACGGAACTTGTTTGCGACATCCTTCCGAAAGATAAACCCCGCTATCTGATGGGCGTAGGCACTCCGGGCAACATTCTGGAAGGCATTTCATTGGGCATTGATATGTTTGATTGTGTGATGCCCACCCGCAATGCTCGTAACGGTATGATCTTTACCACGCAGGGCATCATCAACATCCGAAATGAAAAATGGAAGGATGACTTCTCTCCTATTGATGAATACAGCGATTGCGAATTGATGAGAACACATTCTAAAGCTTTCCTTCGACACCTTGTTCATACCGGAGAAATTTTGGGGGCGCAGATTTCGAGCATCAATAATTTAAGTTTGTATATGTGGTTAGTAACTGAAGCGCGAAAGAAAATAGTGGAAGGAACGTTTATGGTCTGGAAGAAGGAGATGATGGAAAAATTAATGAGAAGGCTTTAAACTCAGCTCATCGGCATAAATGAAGAAGCTCGACTGGTATATTCTTGTAAAATTCCTGGGCACGTTTGTGTTCATCATGGTGTTGCTGTTGGGGGTTACCATTGTAATTGACCTGAGCGAGAAGATTGACAGTTTCATGGAGAACCATGTTACCTTCAGCATAGCCGCCCGTGATTACTTCCTTTTCTTCATTCCATACATCACTTCTCTTATCGGGCCGTTCTTCGTTTTGGTGGCAGTCATATTTTTCACTTCGCAATTGGCAGAGCGCTCCGAAATCATTGCCATCTTAAACAGTGGCACCAGTTTCAACCGAATGCTGTATCCTTATTTTGTAGGGGCCACAATTCTTGCTATTGCCTTCTACTTTGGCAACCATTATTTCGTTCCTTATTCCAACCTTAAAAGGCTCGACTTTGAGCATACTTATGTAAGTAAACTGCCAGAGGGTTTGCGGTATAATTTTCACCGGACCATTAAACCGGGCACGATTGTTTACTTTGAAAACTATAAACCTTTTGACGGAAGCGGATATAAATTCTCAATTGATAAATTCAGAGACGGTAAACTAGTTTATAAGCTGCGCTCGGAGAAAATTGAATGGGACAAAAAAACAAAGCGCTGGAAAGTCAGCAACTACTATATCCGGGAACTGAATGAAAATGGAGATAAAATAACTAAGGGAGCAGTTATGGATAGTGCGTTCTCATTTGTACCCGAGGATTTTTCCTTTACTGAACATAGTAAAGATGTAATGACAACTCCTGAATTGATTGAATACATTGAATATATGCGGATGGGTGGCCAACCCGATATTGAATATTATGAAGTGGAACGATACCGAAGAACTTCTTCGGCCTTCAGTATTTACATTATGACCTTGATTGGTGTAAGTGTTGCATCGCGCAAAGTACGGGGGGGGTTAGGATGGCACATTGTGCTTGGCATTGGTTTAAGCGCCTTATATGAAGTAATTATGAAATTCAGTGTTACCTTTTCAACCAACTCCTCTTTACCTCCTGTCCTAGGAGTATGGATTCCGAATTTGTTATATGCAGGGCTGGGACTTTATCTATTGAAGAAAGCACCAAAGTAGCTTAAACTATACATAAGTAAATGTAAGGAACGTAAAGTATCTGGGTCATGCAAATGCAAAAACGAGTTTATCTTATCGGGGCAGTAATCTTGCTTACTACAGCTATTTTTTCAAAAGGATATCATCATTTTGATGAACACTTTCAGATTCTTGAATTTGCATCACTTAAACTGGGGCTTGCTCATGAGGAAGATATGCCCTGGGAATATTTTTTTAGCATGCGGTCTGCGATTCAACCTGCAATTGTGGTTTGCGCTTACCGGATAATTAACTGGTTTACCCTTCCCGACCCGTTCCTTCTTACTACTTTGCTTAGGATAATTTCTGCACTGCTCTCACTCGCTACTATTCTTTTATTTATTGAAACTTTTCAACGGCAAATAACATCTCAAAAGCTTAAACAGGCATTTTTGTGGCTATCGTTTTTTTTATGGTTTACTATATATAGTAACGTCCGATTTTCATCCGAAAACTGGTCGGGGAATATTTTTATGATTGGGCTTTGTTTGTCAGTTGGAAATTTTAAAAGAAAATCAGTTCATTTCCTATTTATTGGATTTGTATTGGGCCTGGCTTTTTTATTCCGCTATCAAACAGGGTTTCTTATTGCTGGTTTAGTGCTTTGGCTGTTATGCATTCAAAAGGACAAAATATTACATTTAGTAAGCTTGTTGGTGGCTATTGGTCTTGTAACGGCAGGTGGAATTTTGATTGACCGATGGTTTTATGACGAATGGACCTTTAGTATTTGGAATTATTTTGACCAGAATATTCTTCAAAATAAAGCAGCAGGATTTGGTGTTGAGCCCTGGTGGTATTATCTGAAAGAAGTAATACTTAATACCATTCCTCCGTTTAGCATTTTATATGTATCGACCACATTCACTTTCTTCTTGTTATATCCAAGGCATATTATCACTTTCTGCATTGTACCTTTTTTATTGGTACATTTCATAATTGGACATAAAGAGGTTCGCTTCTTATTTCCTCTTGTCAATTATCTGCCTTTTATAGTAATAATGGCGTTGCAAGTCATAAATAACTATCAAATTTCAAAATTAAGGTTACGGATATTTCAAGTATTTGCATGGGCATTTACTATTGTCAATCTTATATTACTGTTGGTTGTTATGTTCAGACCTGCTGATGGTTTAATTTCGTTATACCAGAAGTTGTATTACAATTATAAATCCCCAACCATACTATACTACACCGATGCCAACCCGTATTTAAGGATTTTAAACATCCACTTTTACAAGCAACCTGATTTGGAAGTTACCCGGATATCGTCCGTGACTGATATAAAACGAAAGAACTATTATAAAATTTTGTTTAGCACAGACCATCCTGAGCAATTAATTGGCAATGAAAATAATTGGAGGTTAGTTTATTCTACTTTGCCTGAATGGATAAAAAAATTCAACTTCAATCATTGGCAGGATAGAACACGCTTTTGGTATGTATACGAGTTGAAAGACTAAATTTTGAGTGTTGTATTAACTGCTATAACCGGATAAGTTTCTTACAATTAGTTGTTTGTGATGATTTAATTTTCAACAAATACATGCCATTGGGAATTTCATTTGCTGATTTGATTTCTGATTTCATGTTTCGGATTTCGGATTTAAAAATCAGCCTTCCTTCAGCATCCAATACCTCTGCCATACTGCCTATCCATTCCTCTGCTACCTCCAACTGCCAGCGGCCATTCATACTTGGGTTCGGATAAACGTGTATTCCACCTGCTTCGTTCAAATCATCAATGCCTGTAACTAACGAAATAACCGTAGAGTTTGCCCGGCATCCGTTGGAGTCAGTCACCTGCACCAAATAATTTCCCGATTGAGTGGCGATATAAATACCGGCATTAGCTCCGTTAATGGGGCTGCCGTTTAAATACCACTGATAACTTACCGCATCATAAGAACTGAGTGTATCGCCATTTACGCTGATGGAAACAGCTGGTGCGGGATAAGCGGTAATGGTCACCCTGTTTGATTCGGCTGTACAGTTGTTCATATCGGTGATCGTTACATAATAACTTCCAGACAGTGAAGTGCCTATGCAGGAAGTAGTTTCACCGGTATTCCATAAGTACGAAGTAAAACTACCGACTGGACAGATAACGGCTGTATCGCTGGAACATATCTGCGGATGCGAGGTAGATATTACAGGCGGGTTGAGGGATGAAGAATTAACGACTATGTCAGATGAGGCTGTACAGAAATTGGCATCAGTAACTGTTACTGAATAAGTGCCTGATACCGTAACAAGATTGGTTTGCTGTGTAGAGTTATCGTTCCATAAAAAGTTGGAACCAAAATTTTGAGCATTAAGCAGGATAGAAAAATTACCACAAATGGAAGTATCGTTCCCTAGATTAACCACAGGAGCAGGTACTATACTTACTGTGACCGAATCATACATTGTTCCGGTTCCTGTTATCGAAAAATCATCCATCGCAAAGTCATTTCCATTCCAAGCTGTATCCGGATCAAAGGCACAAAAAGTGGCTACAGTATCATTTCCCGAGTTCCAGGTGGCTGTAAAACGTACCCAAAAACACGATAAGAATGTGCCCACTGCAGTGCCAATGGGAGTACCGTTTACCATCCATTGAGCTTTGGGTAAATTGGTTTGATTCAGGGTTTGTATCCATCCTGATAGGGTATAAGTTGAATTGGGGTAAACCACTAGTGTTTGACACCAAACAGGTGTATTTAATGTTTGTGCAGCATTGGCAATAATCATATTACCACCACCACCCGTATGATCTCCACAATTAGCCATGCCACTGCTGAATGAACTTGGCGTGGAACCAACCCAATATCTCCCCTGCCCGACATTATTTGGAGGTAACTGAAAGGTATAGTCTGAAGTAAATCCAGTATTACCCTGAGAAAAATCACCATTAACTACCATGTTGGCATTGTTCAAAGGCGAACTGACTACATAAGTGGTAGTTTGAGTTGGAGTGGCAAGAGGTGTTGAGGAAGAAGAACTGCTTAAGGTATTAGAGGGTGCCCAGCTATAGGCAGTACCACCGCTTACACTTAACTGAACCGATTGGCCGGCACAGATAGTAGTGTCGTTTGATACGACTAGTTGTGAAAGCAGGTCGTTATGAATCAACAAACAGACAAGTAGAAGCGTTGAGAAAATCTTTTTCATGTTTATGAATTATTGATGCGAAGATGCAAAAAGAAAATTTCCGCAAGACGTATTTGAATATGCACTGTACCTTATTCCTTAGCTTCCTAAAAAAATTGACCCAAAAAAGTATTTTTTTAGGAAACGACAGGGAAACAAAAAAGCCCTTCCCGAAATGTATCGGAAAGGGCTTTGTATTTAAATCCTTTTGCAAGGATTGTTAGAATTATCCTATCAGTTCAACACCACCGGTTGGTTCCGCTTGTTTTCTTTCGGCACGCTCCAGTTCTTCCTTGTTGGTAACAATCAGGTTTTTGAATCTGCGTAAGCCGGTTCCCGCTGGTATACGGTGACCAACAATTACGTTTTCCTTCAAGCCGGCAAGGAAATCCTGCTTAGCATTGATAGAAGCAGTGCTCAATACCTTAGTTGTTTCCTGGAACGATGCAGCTGAAATCCAAGAGTAAGTAGAGAGTGATGCACGAGTGATACCTTGCAATTGCGGACGGGCTGTTGCAGGAGTAGCATCGCGGAATTTCACCTGTTTCTTATCAGCTCTCTTCAGTAATGAATTTTCTTCGCGGATAACGCGCAGGCTCACAATCTGACCTGGCTTAAGATTAGATGAATCATCAGCTTCTTCCACTACTTTCTTATCAAACATCTCATCGTTTACTTCGAGCAATTCAAATTTCTCGATTGATTCTCCTTCCAGCGTTTTAGTATCGCCCGGATCGTCTACAATCATTTTGCCCATCATCTGGCGAACAATCACTTCAATGTGCTTGTCGTTGATTTTGATACCCTGTAAACGGTAAACTTCCTGAATTTCGTTTACCAGGTATTCCTGCACGGCGAAAGGTCCTTTGATGAAAAGAATATCGGAAGGTGTGATAGCACCATCAGAAAGAGGAGTACCTGCACGAACAAAATCCTGCTCTTGAACAAGGATGTGTTTGGAAAGGGGAACGAGGTATTTAGTTACTTCACCATCACGCGATTCAACAATAATTTCGCGATTACCTCTTTTCACACCCCCAAAACGAACTACACCGTCAATTTCAGCAACAGTAGCAGGGTTGCTCGGGTTACGCGCCTCGAACAATTCCGTTACTCGTGGAAGACCTCCGGTAATATCTTTCACCTTACCCATTACTCTCGGTATTTTGGCAAGAATCTGTCCTTGTTTCACCAGCTCGTTATTCTTAACCACAATGTGAGCGGCAATAGGAACACTATAAGTTTTTCCCTCCTTACCATGTTCAACAACAACCGAAGGAACTTTGGTTTTATCTTTTGATTCGATAATCACCTTTTCGCGGTGACCTGTTTGCTCATCCATTTCATCGCGGTAAGTAACGTTCTCGATAATGTGCTCGAAACGAATTTTACCTGCCACTTCCGAAATGATAACGTTGTTGTACGGATCCCACTTACAGATAACATCACCTTTCTTCACGTGCTTGCCGTCTTTTGCAAACATAGTAGCACCATAAGGTATGTGCGTTGAAATAAGCGTCTTGTCAGGATTATCATCTTTCACAATTCTCATTTCCCCCGTTCTTCCGATAACCACATTAACTTTCTCTCCGTTTTCATCTACAGTATGCGTGGTTCTTACACCGTCAAACTGAATGATACCATCAAACTTAGCTTTCATTTCGCTTTCGGTAGCACTCATGCTCGCAATACCTCCCACGTGGAAAGTTCTTAGGGTAAGCTGTGTTCCCGGCTCACCAATAGATTGTGCTGCAATAATTCCTACTGCATCGCCTTCTTCGGCAGTTCTGTTAGTAGCCAGGTTACGTCCGTAGCATTTTACACAACAACCTTTCTTAGCTTCGCAGGTAAGTACTGAGCGTATTTCTATGGTTTCTAAACCGGATGCTTCAATCGTTCTCGCAGTTTTTTCGTTGATTTCTTCACCGGCATTTGCCAACAACGCGTCTGTTTCAGGATGAAACACATCATTCAACGAAGTCCTTCCTAAAATTCTGTCGAATAACGGTTCAACAATATCCTCGTTATCCTTTAATGCAGAGATATTGATACCTCTCAGGGTTCCGCAGTCATCAATATTGATAACCACATCCTGTGCAACATCCACCAAACGTCTTGTCAGGTAACCCGCATCAGCGGTTTTAAGTGCCGTATCGGAAAGACCTTTACGCGCACCGTGCGTAGAAATAAAGTATTCCAAAACCGAAAGACCTTCCTTGAAGTTTGCCAGAATCGGATTCTCGATAACCTCGCTACCAGTAGAACCCGACTTACGCGGCTTAGCCATCAAACCTCTCATCCCTGAAAGCTGCTTGATCTGTTGCTTGGAACCTCTCGCTCCTGAATCCAACATCATGAAGATAGAGTTAAAGCCTTGTTTATCTTCAGCAATTTGCTTCATTAAGGTGTTTGTCAAACGGCTATCGGTTGCGTTCCAGATATCCACTACCTGGTTGAAACGCTCTTTATCGGTAATATAACCCATCTGATAACTTTCGAAAACCTCATCTACTTTCGCGGTTGCGTCTGCCACCAGTTTATCTTTATTGCTTGGCACCACCACATCGCGCAGGTTGAAGCTCAATCCACCCTTAAAGGAGTAGAAGAATCCCATCTTCTTAATATCATCAAGGAACTTAGCGGTAGTAGGAATGTTAGTTTCAGCCAAAATCTGACCGATAACATCTTTCAACTGCTTTTTACCTAACATCTTATTAATGTATCCCACATTCTCAGGCACCGCTTGGTTGAAGATGAGGCGACCAATTGTGGTTTCCACCAATTTCATAGCTGGCTTGCCTTTATCATCCATTGAAGGAACACGGCATTTAACCAAAGCGTGTAATTCAACTTTGCCTTCGTTGTAAGCAATCAAGGCTTCTTCTATTCCGTAGAATGCAAGACCTTGTCCTTTCACAACTTCTTCTTTAGTGCTTCTCTTTTCTTTGGTCATGTAATACAGACCAAGAACCATGTCTTGTGAAGGGAGCGTGATAGGAGTTCCGTTTTGCGGATTAAGGATGTTGTGTGAACCAAGCATAAGCAATTGTGCCTCAAGAATAGAAGCATTGCTAAGCGGAACGTGAACAGCCATCTGGTCACCGTCAAAATCCGCGTTGAACGCGGTACAAACCAACGGGTGTAACTGAATCGCTTTACCTTCAATCAATTTAGGCAAGAACGCCTGAATAGAAAGACGGTGAAGTGTTGGGGCACGGTTCAACATTACCGGGTGACCTTTCAAAATGTTTTCAAGGATATCCCAAATAACAGGTTCTTTCTTGTCAACAAGTTTCTTCGCGCTCTTCACAGTTTTCACAATACCTCTCTCGATAAGCTTGCGAATAACAAACGGCTTGAATAACTCTGCCGCCATATCTTTAGGAAGACCACATTCGTGTAATTTCAACTCAGGACCAACGACAATTACCGAACGGCCCGAGTAATCAACACGCTTACCAAGCAAATTCTGACGGAAACGTCCTTGCTTTCCTTTCAATACATCGCTCAACGATTTCAGCTGGCGTCCACCTTCTGCCTTTACAGCGTTAGATTTACGGCTGTTATCAAACAATGAATCGATAGCCTCTTGCAGCATTCGCTTCTCGTTACGAAGAATTACTTCCGGAGCTTTAATTTCCAATAGTCTTTTCAAACGGTTGTTACGGATAATTACACGGCGGTAAAGATCATTCAAATCGGAAGTCGCAAAACGACCACCCTCGAGTGGAACAAGAGGCCTCAATTCAGGTGGAATAACCGGAACGATCTTAACGATCATCCACTCAGGA
>JAZKEP010000017.1:0-3116 GCA_040387015.1 Bacteroidota bacterium | reverse complement strand
CACTGGAACCTACAACTCTTAGTTTCGATAGGACACTTCACAATTTTGGCAAAATTAAGGAGGGAGAGAAAGTTAAAACTGTTTTCAGGTTTAAGAACACCGGAAACAAACCACTTATCATCAGTAATGCCACAGGTTCCTGCGGATGTACGGTTCCAAAATGGCCGCAGAAGCCGGTGCAGCCGGGTGCAAGCGATGAAATTGCAGTGGAGTTTAATAGTGATGGTAAGCAAGGCGAGAATGATAAAACTGTTACGGTAACAGCAAACACAGAGCCGGCAGTTAATTTACTGACTATTAGAGCAACAGTAAATCCCAAAGACAAGTAAACAGATAGTGGGAAGAATTTTAGCTTTTGATTACGGGTTGAAGCGGATTGGTATAGCAGTGACGGACCCACTTCAGATAATTGCCAATACTCTGGAAACCATGCCATCAAAGGAAATTTTCGACTTTATTGAAATTTATTGTTCTAAAGAAGATGTGGAAGCTTTTGTTGTAGGTTACCCTTTTGCACATGGACAAAAAGAAAACGATGTGACGAAAGACATTGACACGTTCATTTTGAAATTGCAAAAACTGCATCCTGAAAGGAAGGTTCACAAAGTAGATGAAAGTTTTACTTCAAAAATAGCTGCCCAAACTTTACTGATGAGCGGGGTAAGTAAAAAAGAGAGAAGAAAGAAGGGAAATATAGATGCTATTGCAGCCAATATTATATTACAAACTTACCTGGAAATGAGGAAGAATGAACATTAGCCAAGTTTATAGCCCAAAATATCCTATATTTGTCGGCTCTTAAAATACGCGCTTATGAATCTTCAGGAAAAAGTACAGGTAATTGAGAATGATGTGGTTACCCTAAAGAAAGGTATTGAAAGAATAAAAGACCGCTATCCTTTGTCGGTTGCCATGTTGATACGGGGAAACAAAACAGGACTATCGCTTTCGATAGATAAGGATTTTGATAAAGTGCCGGATTCGGTCTTTATGCAAAAGACGGCAAGTCAATCTTAACATCCGACCGAGTAATAAATTCATCTATACTCATATCTATCCATACTTTACCTAGGGGATTGGAATTGAGTATGAGTACAATTGTATAGTTTTTATCGGGAAAAGACTGTATGAGATTATCCGCTGTTGTGTTGTGGATGTTAGCCTCGTATGAAACGATAAATGCTTTGCGCAACTCTTTATCAAACGGCACTACATTAAACTCTCTCCATTCAAAGCTAGATCCGTCTTTAAGTTCAATTGGAGCGCGATACTCACTATTTAAATGACTGCATAATCTTTTGGCAGCTGTTAATGATGTTCTGAATTCTTCCATTTGAGCGCGAATTTATTAAGATTTCTTTAAAGACCCGAAAAATAGGGTTTTGTATTAAGCTCTGCCCGCCTAGAAGTTATCTACTCAGCTGAATGGATAAAGAGTGGAAGATTCAAAGCTCCTCCAGAAATAGGATACTTATCTGAAGTTGTTGGAATATTTCAACTGTTAAAAGATAGAACAAACAACTGTTTTACAGAAAAAGATGGTGCACACCATTGTAAAAATGAATTTTAGGGCTTATTTAGTACATTCAATTCGGGACACACTGAGTGAAAAAAATTTCACCAGCCGGATTTATATATTATTATTTTAAATTAAATAAAGAACAATGAAATCTTGTTTACGCGTATTTGGCATTGCATGTATGTTGCAGTTTTTGGTTGCGGAAGTTTCTTCGCAATGTAATCCAGCTCCCATTATTAATTTCGTTAATCCTTCATTTGAAGGAACGCCTCAGGCGCACGTTACACCCGGCCCTTGGTCTATTTGTCAGTCCGGGCAAACTCCGGATACGCAACCCGGTAGTTGGGGTATCACTATGCCGCCAACCAATGGCAGCAGCTACCTAGGTTTAGTACATCAGGCTAGCACAGGATGGCAGGAGGGAGCGAGTGAGCAACTGAGCACACCCTTCATTGCCGGAACCGGTTATAACTTTACAATAGATTTAGCGAATGTATTGACTTCTGACCCTGGTATTGGTATCGATCCGGGTTGTGCTGAATTACGGATTTGGGGCGGATATGGCGCCTGCGATCGCAATACACTGTTATGGAGTTCCGGAAATATTACTCCATGGGATACATGGGTAACTTATACCGTGGGCTTTACACCTACTCAAAATTTTTCATGGGTATTGTTTGAGATAAACAGCCTTGGATGTACCGATGGTCCTTATATACTTGTAGATAATATTGGATCTGTTACTCCGACTCCCCCAACTCCAGTTCCCACAGCTATTGCAGCTACCTGCTTTGGCTTTAACACCGGTTCAGCTTATATTGGTTATACAGGTGGACAAGCACCTTATAGTTTCCAGTGGAGCAACGGACCAACCACACAGAACAACTCGAACCTTTTTGCCGGTACATATGGTGTAACTATTACTGATGCAAACCAGTGTACAGCTTCGACAAGTGTAGTGATTACTGAGCCGGCAGCCATTATTGCGAACGTTACCACAGTAGATGCTTCTTGCGGTGCAAGTAACGGAAGCGCAACTGCTAACATTACTTCGGGTAGCGGACCGTTTAGTTATTAATGGACTAACCAAGGCACTACACAAACTATTTCGAACCTTACCGCAGGAAGTTACTCCGTAACAGTAACGGGCGCTGGAGGATGTACCAGTAGTCCTGCCACAGGAATAGTCGGTTCCTCAGGCGGGCTATCGTTAACAATATCCACCACGGATGCCTCCTGTGGAATAAACAATGGTTCAGCCACTGTGAATGTTACAATGGGTACAGGACCTTTCACTTATTTATGGAGCAACCAGGCTACCACTCAAACAATCTCAAATCTAGGGGCAGGAACTTATGATGTTACTGTGACCGGGGCTGGCGGATGTTCGGCTAGCACCAGCACTACTGTTGGGGCTACGGGAGCAATTACCCTTTCAACTTCTTCTACCGATGCCACCTGCGGAAGTAACAATGGGACGGCTACTGTAGATGTAACTGCAGGTATAGGACCTTTTACCTATTTATGGAGCAATCAGTCTAACACCCAAACGATCATAAACCTTGGGGCTGGAACATATGATGTTACTGTTACTGGA
>JAZKEP010000016.1:0-11968 GCA_040387015.1 Bacteroidota bacterium | reverse complement strand
CGCAATGACAAAATTAGTTTAAGCGCGAAGCGCACCGGGTTAGGGGCAGAGCGGAAAGCCCGCAGCCCGCTTTGGGGCGAGGACTTGCAGCGATGACCCGACCGCGAGGAACGAGCGGGAACCCCAATAAACTTTGCTTTTTACTGATATAAATCACCCTCTCTACCTGTTTTATGTCATGCACCTGCACATAGCGGCCAAATACTTTTGGCGCGTATAAAAAAATGAATGCTATGGGAGTAATGTACATTTTAATTGGTGTCAGTCTGGTGTTTGCGGTGGGCTTTTTAATAGCCTTTATCTACAGCGTAATTGGCGGACAATACGATGATAACTACACGCCCTCGGTGCGCATTCTTTTTGATGACGCTACAAAAAAATCCACTAACCAAAACAAAAAATGATGCAAGCAGAAAAATTCAGCTATGACAACACCACGGTAAGGAACTTTGCCTATGCCACTTTCATTTGGGGCTTTGTGGGTATGCTGGTAGGGTTGATAGTCGCCCTGCAGTTCTTCATTCCGGAGCTCAACTTTATTGAGCAGGCCACTTTCGGTCGCCTGCGTCCGCTGCACACCAATGCAGTAATTTTTGCCTTTGTAGGAAACGGAATTTTTATGGGCGTGTATTACTCGCTGCAGCGCTTGTGCAAGGCGCGGATGTGGAATGATACGCTGAGTAAAATTCACTTTTGGGGCTGGCAGCTTATTATAGTGGCAGCCGCCATTACCTTACCGCTGGGTCTTACCTCTGGCAAAGAATATGCGGAATTGGAATGGCCTATTGACATTGCCATTACTTTGGTTTGGGTAGTGTTTGGAGTGAATATGTTCGGCACTATCCTGACCCGCAGAGAAAGACATTTATATGTAGCTATCTGGTTTTACATTGCTACCTGGATTACCGTGGCGTTGCTTCACATCGTGAACTCGATGGAGCTGCCTGTTTCGCTTTTCAAAAGCTATACGGTGTATGCAGGTGTGCAGGATGCGCTGGTGCAGTGGTGGTATGGTCACAATGCGGTGGCGTTTTTCCTTACCACTCCTTACCTGGGTTTGATGTATTACTTTTTACCGAAGGCGGCTAACCGCCCGGTGTATTCGTATCGTCTTTCCATCATTCACTTTTGGGCGCTCATCTTCCTTTATATATGGGCGGGTCCTCACCACTTGCTTTATACAGCGCTGCCTGACTGGGCACAATCACTGGGAACGGTTTTCAGCATTATGCTGATTATGCCAAGTTGGGGAGGTATGATAAACGGTTTGCTCACCCTGCGCGGTGCATGGGATAAAGTGCGCGATGATGTTGTTTTAAAGTTTTATGTGGTGGCTGTTACCGCTTACGGTATGGCAACTTTCGAAGGGCCGTTACTTTCCATTAAAAGTGTAAATGCCATTTCGCACTATACCGACTGGACCATTGCTCACGTTCACGTGGGTGCGCTGGGTTGGAACGGCTTCCTCACTTTCGGAGTTCTTTTCTGGCTGATTCCGCAAATGTTCCGCACTAAACTTTACTCGCGCAAGCTGGCGAACATCCACTTCTGGCTCGGAACGCTCGGAATTTTATTCTACGCCATTCCGATGTATTGGGCGGGCTTTACGCAAAGTTTTATGTGGAAGCAATTTACTCCCGAAGGAATTTTGAAATATCCGAACTTTCTGGAAACAGTTACAGCCATCATGCCGCTGTATATCACGCGTTCGTTTGGTGGTTTCCTCTATCTGTTAGGTTCCTGCTTCGGAATTTATAATCTCTACAAAACTATCCGTCAGGGAAGTTTCCTCGCCAACGAAGAAGCGGAAGCTCCGGCACTTGAAAAGAATTACGAAACACATAGCAGTGAACACTGGCACCGTTGGATTGAGCGCAGACCTGTACAACTGTTGGTGTTTTCTTTAATCGTGGTGGCGATTGGCGGTGTAGTCGAATTTCTTCCTACGTTTTTAATTCAAAGCAACATTCCTACTATCTCCAGTGTGAAACCATACACACCATTGGAACTGGAAGGAAGAGATTTATATGTGCGCGAAGGTTGTTATGTGTGTCACTCACAAATGATTCGTCCGTTCCGTAGTGAAGTGGCGCGCTATGGCGATTACTCTAAGGCCGGGGAGTTTGTTTATGACCATCCTTTTCAATGGGGTTCAAAAAGAACAGGTCCTGATTTGGCGCGTGAAGGCGGCAAGTATCCCGATAGCTGGCACTACAACCACATGGATGATCCGCGCACGATGAGCCCGGGCTCTATCATGCCGCCATATCCGTACATGCTTGATAATGATTTGAAAACTCAAAGCACAGCTAAGAAGATACGCGCGATGCAAACCCTCGGTGTGCCTTATCCTGCAGGCTTCGACAAAATAGCTGTTCAGGATTTAGAGAAACAGGCAAAGAAGATTCAGGCGAATTTGAAGAAGGATGGAATTGAGTGCAGCGAGAAAAAAGAAATCATAGCCATGATTGCTTACCTGCAACGAATAGGCACTGATATAAAAGCTGAGCCCGTAGCGTCATCCACTAAACCATAATAAACAGAAAGCCATGTTCTCATTCATTAAAAAATATGCAGAAACGATTCAGGGGATAGAAGTTTATCCGAAGATAGCCATGTTCTTTTTTCTGGTGGTGTTCATTGGCATGGTATGGTTTGCCTTGCGGGCAGATAAAAAGTATATCACTGAACTAGAAAATCTTCCACTCGATTAAAAAATTATTCAAACAAAAAAATCATTTGTCATGATAAACACCTTTAAAAAAATAGCAGCCACTTCCTCAGGCCTTCTCTTTGTTGCTGTTGCATTCGCACAAAATGCCGCTGCCACAACCCCAGCGGCACCCGTTGCAGCAAAGGATAATTCTATGATGTATCTGTTGGTTGCCTCTACAGCTATTTTGCTGGTCGCGATATTACTGTTGGGCAATACGATGGTTACGCTGACCAAATTAGTATTGGATAAGAGAGGAAAAGTTGCAAGCACCTTACTACTGCTTCTTACTTTTTCATTCAGCCAGGCACAGGACGCTGCCACTACAGCCGCACCGGCTGTTGCTTCAACCGCAATAAATATTGATATGGATTTATGGGCAGGGATTCTTGTGCTAAGCCTGGAAATATTAGTAATGCTTTGGATGTTGCTGAGAGTACGAGCATTGCTAAATGAGCTTTCCGATAAAAAAGAAGAAGTAAAACAGTTTGAATTTCATTTCCCGATATTGTTCGATAACCTGAATGCATCGGTTCCCATTGAAAAGGAAAAAGATATTCTCCTCGACCATAACTATGACGGCATCCGTGAGTTAGATAACTCCCTTCCCCCATGGTGGAAGTACAGTTTCTACATCTCTATTGTTTGGTCAATCGGTTATCTGGGCTACTTCTATTTCGGTGGAGGGCCATCCAGCAAAGATGAATACACAGCCGAAGTGTTGCAGGCAAAAGTGGATGTTGAAGAATTCAACAGGAAGAATGTAAACAATGTGGACGAGAGCAATGTGAAACTGGCCGATGCTTCAGGCATCACAGAAGGCGTGGACATTTTCAAGACCAATTGCATTGCCTGTCACGGAAATGCAGGTGAAGGAAATGCTGTAGGACCTAACCTTACCGACAACTATTGGTTGCACGGAGGGGCTTTGAATGATGTTTTTAAGAGTGTGAAATATGGCTGGCCTGCAAAAGGAATGAAGAGTTGGCAAACCGATTTAAGCAACACTCAAATACGAAATGTAGCTAGCTATATCCAGTCCATTCATGGCTCTAATCCTCCAAATGCTAAAGAACCGCAGGGAGACTTATTTACAGAAGTCGGAACAGTAGCCAGTGACACAATAAGCGTAAAAATAGATTCTACTCAGAAGGTAAGCATGTGATTTTGATAATAGGGAGAAAATAAAAATGAAATGAGTGTTCGCAATGATGAGTTTAGAGATTCTATTGGAACGATTACCGATACCGGTAAACGCAATTGGATATTTGCCAAAAAGCCGGTCGGAAAATTATATAACTGGCGAATTGTAGTAAGTATCGTTTATCTGGCGGTGTTCTTTACTCTGCCATGGATAAAGGTGTATGATGAGCCGCTTTTTCTCTTTAATCTTTTAGAGCGCAAATTCATTTTGTTCGGGGTTATCTTCTGGCCACAGGATTTTTTCCTGTTCGCCTTAGGCTTTCTGACTTTTGTTGTATTCGTAGTTCTATTCACCGTAGTGTTCGGCAGAATTTTCTGCGGATGGATTTGTCCGCAAACCATTTTTATGGAAATGGTTTTCCGCAAAATAGAATACTGGATAGAGGGTGATATGGAAAAACAGAAGCGCCTGAGCCAACAGGCATGGAACGGAGAAAAGATTTTGAAACGTGGGGGGAAGTTCATCGCGTTCTTTACCATGTCGTTCATTATCGCCAACTACTTTCTCGCTTACATCATCGGCATGGATAACGTAATGCTTTATGTGCGCGAAGGAATCTTTAAGCATATCGGTACATTCATTCCGCTAACCATATTCACGGGGGTTTTCTTTTTTGTGTATTGGTGGTTTCGTGAGCAGGCTTGTTTAATTGTTTGTCCTTATGGCCGCTTACAAGGTGTCATGCTCGACCCAAATTCTATTGTGGTAGCGTATGATTATGTGCGCGGAGAGCCGAGAGGGAAAGTGACTAAACATGAAGAGAACAAACTGGGCGACTGCATTGATTGCTTTGCCTGCGTAAAGGTTTGCCCTACGGGAATTGATATTCGCAACGGCACACAAATGGAATGTGTGAACTGCACCGCCTGCATTGATGCCTGCGATGATATTATGGAGAAAGTGCATCGCCCGCTTGGCCTTATTCGGTATGCTTCCGAAAACAACATAGCCAAAAAGGAAAAGGTAAAATTCACGCCCCGCATAGCTGCTTACACTTTCGTTTTACTGTCGCTGCTGGTTGCGCTGGGCTTTTTGCTTTCCACGCGCAAAGATGTTCAGGCTACTATTATGCGGGCGCAGGGAATGTTGTATCAGGAACAACCCGACAATAAAATCAGCAACCTGTATAACATCAAACTGATTAATAAAACAAGGAAGGATATTCCGCTCACTTTGAAAATTGAGGATGACGAAATACCCGGTGAGATTAAAATGGTCGGCAAGGATTTATTAGTAAAGAAAGAATCGGTAGGTGATGGAGTGTTTTTTGTGATAGTGGACAAGAAGTATTTACACCACCGAAAAAACAAAATTGAAATAGAAATTTATCAGGGCGATAAAAAAATAACTGAAGTGAAAACAAATTTCATGGGGCCTAATAAATAAAACCCCGAAATCCCCTAAAGGGGACTTTGAAATACAAAATGCAAAATGAAATGAAACACGAAAGCAATAACACGGACACTAAAGCCCCCTTTAGGGGGTTGGGGGTTATTAACTGGGGCTGGCGTATCGTAATTTTTTACGGAAGCTTTGTAGCCTTCATGATGTTCCTCGTATGGAAAACAACAAGCGTTAATGTGGACTTGGTTGCCACTGATTACTACGCCAAAGAATTGGAATATCAGAAACAACTGGAAAAACAAACCCGGGCTAACAAGTTGAACGAACAGTTAAGCTGGGAAGTAAACAACAAAACTGTGGCGCTGAAATTTCCGAAAGAAGTTGCGGGCAAAAATGTGAGTGCGAATGTTTTGTTCTACTGCCCGAGTGACAAGACGAAGGACTTTTCTTTGGTGTGTGAAGCAGATGCGAACAACGAGTGTGTGATGAATGCCGAAAAACTGAAGCACGGGGCCTATCAAATGCAGATTAACTGGAACGCAGAAGAAACAAGTTATTACACGGAAGGCTTTATCAATATCAACTAAATGGAAATCCTGATTGCAGCATTATCACTCGGCTTCCTCGGAAGTTTCCACTGTATAGGCATGTGTGGCCCCATTGCAATGGCTTTGCCACTTGGAAGGGAGAGTAAATTCAAACAGGTGGCGGGGGGAGTTATTTACAATGCGGGAAGAGTTTTTACCTACGGAGTTTTCGGATTGATATTCGGCTTGCTCGGAAAAGGATTTGTAATAGGCGGTTATCAGCAGGTTTTGTCTATCAGTCTGGGTGTTCTAATTCTGCTGGGGTTATTGTTACCCTCCCGATTAAGTTCAGAATTCGGATTGACTAAAGTCATCTTCCCTTTCGTGTCAAAAGTGAAATCTTTGTTGAGCAACTTGTTTAAGCAAAAGAGTTTTGCCTCGCTCTTTTTGATTGGTGTGTTGAACGGACTGTTTCCCTGTGGTTTGGTTTACTTAGGAGTGGCCGGAGCCATTGCAACGGGAGATTCAGTAAAGGGAAGTCTGTTCATGATGATGTTTGGTTTGGGAACATTGCCTGCGATGCTTTTTGTTTCGCTGGCATCGAACCTGATAAGTGTTGAATGGAGAAGCAAAGTGAGAAGAGCGGTTCCGGTATTTGTAGCGATGATGGCTTGCGTTTTGATTTTGCGCGGAATGAATTTAGGCATCCCGTATCTCAGTCCTGAATTAGGTAAAACGGATTGCACGAAACAGAGTTGCTGTCATCACAAATAAAAACTACAGTTATGAAACTACACATCAAAGATTCGCGCACAGTAGCTGAAGTTCAGAAAGAATTCAGCAGCGGATTTTCGTATTTGAAACTGGAATTCTTTGACGCTGTTCATAAAGACAATAAACCTACGCCCAAGTCAAAAATGTTTGCTCATGACAAAAAGCTACAGTCATGCCGCAAAAAACATAACGATGGAGAAGTTGAAGTGAAACCGACTGATACAGTTTCGCAATTAGAAACCGAGTTATGGAATAAATTCGGTTTATCTGTTCAGGTGTTTCGTAAATCCGGAAACCTATGGATTGAAACCAGCCTGACCGATTCCTGGACATTACAACGTCAAAATGAAGAGGGCAAAGAATTCAGCAATGGAAAATTTGAGGAAAAGGAAGACTTAGATTTGACTGATAGAGATAAGTGGGAATAGCCCCGGACTTATCCGCAAAAAAAACTCACACTGCGCAGGTGTGAGTTTAATCCAATCAGAGATTAGCGATTTACTTTTTTGCCGGGGGTAAAAGCACTGCGTCTATCACATGCACAATGCCGTTAGATGCCGGAACTGATGCAAGAATATTCGCACCGTTTACAGTATATTTTCCGTCCTTCACACCAATGGTTACATTATCTAAGTTAGCCTGATTCAACACCTCGCCATCCACCATACCTTCGGTTTTAATACCGCCGACAAAAACATGATACTCAAGAATATTTTGCAAGTCAGCCTTTGCTTCCGGTTTCAATAAGCCCTCTACAGTTCCGGCCGGTAATTTGTTGAATGCTTCATTGGTTGGAGCGAATACCGTGAAAGGTCCTGCGTTGGAAAGAACATCCACATACTCGGCCGTTTTAAGCGCTGTTACTAAAGTGGTGTGATCGGGAGAGCCGACTGCAATCTTCACCACATCCTTTTGGCTCATTTCATCCTGCACAGCCGATTGCCCGGCTCCGGGAGTTGAACTTTCTTCGGTGGAAGTGGCTACGCTCTCATTCGTATTTTGGTTGCAGGAACTGAAGCTGAGCGCTAAACTTACGAGTGCTGCAAACAGGACTTTCTTTTTCATATTTATTGTTTTTAGTTGAACACAAACTTATCTGCTGGCCCCCTTCTGTTGAATGATAAAACTCATTGCCACTGCTTTCATTAGTCATAAGAATGGCTCGTTTAATACACCAACCTTGCAATTCGAAAGATTTGGTCACATGAGTTAAAAACGAACACTATGGAAACAGAGACAATAACAAACACTACCGTTGCCGAATTAGTTGCCAGCGATTACCGCACTGCAGAAATCTTCAAAAAGCACGGCATTGATTTTTGCTGTGGAGGCAAAAAGAAAATTGAACAGGTATGTACCGAAAGGAATGTAAACCCCGCAGTGCTGGAAGCAGAGCTCACGGCAGTGCTGACTTTGCCGCGCGACAAAGACCACAATTACAGCGAATGGTCCTTGTCGTTTTTGATTGACTACATCGTTAACGTGCATCACAGCTATGTAAACAGGAACCTTGCCCTTATTACGGAGTTTGCCGACAAGGTGGCGAAAGTGCACGGACATCATAATACCGAAACCATCGAAATAGCCAGGCTCTGGAAACAGGTAGCCGATGAACTTACCTTGCACCTGAAAAAGGAAGAACTAGTCCTGTTCCCTTACATTAAAAACCTGGAAAAACACGCGCAGACCAACCTGCACGAACTTCCGCGCTCACATTTCGGCACGGTGAAAAACCCGGTGCGCATGATGGAGCAAGAGCACGAACTGGCAGGCAGTTGGCTGCATAGCATCCAGGAGCTTTCCAACAACTTCACCCCGCCCGAATATGCCTGCAACACTTACAAAGTGCTGTATGCAAAGCTGAATGAGTTTCAAAACGACCTGCATACGCATATTCATTTAGAAAACAATATTCTGTTTCCTAAAGCGGAGAAACTGGAGGAAGGGATTCCGGCAGGGAAGTAATAGTATAATAAGTTGTTGTGGCTGAATGCCTCCATGCGAGGCAAAATGCAAGGTCTATAACTATTATCCCTAACCATTGTTTCAGAAAGTGAATGGCGGTTTTTATAACTAACCTCCCATTTGCGTTCAACGCAATCGCGTTTCCGTTCACCGGAGCGGATTTCTGTTCACCGGTTTGGCCTTTCCTATTCACCCCATGACCATCGAAACCTTTCGACAGGCCTTTCCTATTCACCCCGATGGTAAAAAGCGGCTTTTAGCGCGGTACCCCGCGCGAGGGATGGCAACGGAAAGCTCCCGCAGCCTCTGCGGGACTTGAAGCGGACAGCCCGACCCGAGGCCCTGCGAGGGGCGCGCCCAACCCTTCGACAAGCTCAGGCAGAGGGGGGACAAGAAATAACTTACAAATCTTTCTTCCTAAATACATTTATCGAAAGCAGGATGGGGATTATTATCCAGCAGCTAAGTATGGCTGCGGTAATGAGTAAGCCTTGGCGCGTATCGAAGAAAAGGCGGAAGACCGCGCCTGTGTAGCCCATTAATGCAGAAATATCCATCTTGATTAAAACCAGGATTCTTCCAAGGTCGATAGGGTTTAAAAAGCTGAGGGCGACCATCGCTTTTTCGAGGGGGTAATCGGAAAACTGGAAAAGGATAAACAAAACCAGCCCGTCATAGATGAGCGAAAAGTAAAGCCACAGCAGAATGGAAAGGCCGATGCCTTTGGCTTTGTCGCGGGTGAGCACGGCTGCCAGCAAGGCGATGGCTACAAAGATGACAGAGAGGGTGATGCCCATTGTGAGCATGATGATGCCGGTGGCGGTGGCCTGATAAATAAGTATGGGCAAGCCCACCCCTAAAAAGAAAGCCAGCGATAAGGTGACAGCCAGCCCCAGAAATACACTGAGCCAAATGGCGCTCCGTTTTAAAGGTTGGCTGACGAGCAATTCGATAAACTCGGAACTGTTGTAAGTGTAAATGGTAGAAAATACAATGCTGATGAGCGGAACAATAATGAGGATGATGTTGAGTAAGCTCACCAGGCTCTTGTCGGCATTGTCCTCGAGGTTGAATACGCTGAGGGAAATGACGAGCAGCAAGGCCGTATAAAACAGCATGATGCGGTTGCGCAGTAAATCGACAATTACATATTTTACAATCTTTATCATGCGTTTGTTTCCTGCAGCATCACTTTAGCAATGGCTTTGGATAATTTATTTTCCTCGGTTTCGGTTTTCAGTTCGTTCAATCCTTTATGGAAACGAAGTTTGCCATCCTGCAGGTAAACCACTTCGGTTACCAGCTCGTCCAGCTCGCTTAAGATGTGCGAGCTGATAAGAATGAGTTTTCCTTTTTCTTTTTCCGAAATAATTTTCCGTTTCAATATTTCGGAGGACACGGGGTCTAAGCCCGCAGTAGGTTCATCGAGCACCAGCAAATCGGCATGGAAAAGAAAAGCCAGCGAGGCGCTTACCTTTTGGCGGGTGCCGCCTGACAGTGTGCGCATTCTTTTGTCGAGCAGTTTATTCAATTCAAAAGCATGAATCAGTTCTTCATCCAGCCGGCTGCTTTTGCGGATGTCCTTCATCATGTCGAGCAACTGCCCGATGCTCATGTTATCGGGATACCTTCCTATCTGGGGCATGTAGCCCACCCGCTCGCGGTATTTCCATTCGTTCAAAATGTTTCTGCCCTGAAAAGTAATGGTGCCGCTATCGGGCACTACCATGCCGAGAATGGATTTGATGAGTGTAGTTTTACCGCTGCCGTTAGGGCCTATCAATGCAATGCACTGACCTTTCTCGCAGGTAAGCGAAACATTATCCAGCGCCTTGAGCGAGCCAAACTTCTTCGATATTTCTTTTACTACAATCATAGCTTAACCGGAACCATTAAAGGAAAATCATCTTTCAGGTTTTCAGGTATAATACTCGGCAACACCTTTTCTGTTTTGTCCATAAGGGTAACAATAAAACTTCTGAACAGCATCATAGCCGCAGGGTTTCCTTCTACAATCATAGAATAAACACTAACGGGGCGATAAGGAACATCACCAATTTTATTTTTGTTGAGGTCGTAACCTTCATAGCGGTCCCAGTAATTGTAATCGAACTTGTTCATCACCAGGCTGCCGCTGGTGGCAATGTCGAAGGTGTTGCCGATAAAGTTGGAATGACTGATGGTATTGCCATCGCAGCTCGACTGTATTTTAACTGCCCAGCCGTTATTTTTAAAAAGATTTTTTTCCATCGAAATGCGGTTGCTGCTTTCCATGAAGATTCCCATGGTGTTATTGATAAAGCGATTGCCGCTTAAATAACTGTCGGAGATTTCTTTCAGCAATAAACCGTAAGCGGCATCGCCCCAGTTGTTTTCGAAGAGGTTGTTTATCATCTTAATGCCACGCGTATACATAACAGCCACTCCCGCCCCGTTGGAACGAAAAGTATTGGAGATATAATCATCGTTGTGAGAAAACATGAAATGCAAACCATAGCGCATATTCTTCTCGCTGGTGTTTCCGCGGATAACGGAATGGGTTACAAATTCAAAATAGATGCCATCGCGGTGACCGGAGATGGTGTTATTGGTAATGGTTATGCTGTCGCTTTTCCAGCAATGGATGCCGTTGCCGATATCCGACTCGCCCGAACCATAGGCGGTTATCTTGTTGTTTTCGATGGTGCAGTTGGTTCCGAACTGAGTGTAGATACCAAAGAAGGTATCGTCAAGAATATTGTTGCGGATAATGACATTGCGGGCATCATAGATTTTTATGCCCGCTAAATCATCCATGTCGGAATGCCCACAACGCTGCACTTTAAATCCCTCTACCGTTACATTGCTGCGTCTGATGGAAAGAATTTCATAGGTCCTCTCACCATCCAAAACCGGGTAGTTAATTCCTTTCAGTAAAATCGCTTTGTTCACGACTATGTTTCTTTCGAGATAAAGGCCGGGATATACCAATACAGTATCGCCATCGTGCGCGGCAAATATGCCTTCATGAACTGTTTTAAAAGTTTGCTGGCTTCCAACCTTTACTACCGCTGCATTCAAACATGGAGGCATGAGAATAGAAAGCAAGCAACAGAAAAAAGAAAAGAAACGCATAAATTTATTTGAGCAATGCATTGAAGTCAACCTCCTCACCGTTAAAGGTAGCTATTGCTTTTTGTAGAGATTGTTTGGAGGAGAAGGCCCCCATGTTTCCGTTCATAGGACTTTTTAATGCTTCACTTTTGAGCAGGAAACTTTCAGAAGATTGGAGCAAATCATGCTTGCCTTCGAAGTCAGTGAAGTAGTAGCTTGCATTACTTAAGGATGCTTTTTCGGCTTTTGCAAAATCCACGAGGCAGATAATATCATCGAACTTATAAACCTTACCCTTTTGCGTCAGTATCTCCGCTCCAAAACGGTTTTCAGAAATAATCATTTTGC